>JAYXVV010000117.1:0-18713 GCA_036021505.1 Myxococcota bacterium
CATTGAAAGCGGACCTCGAGGCGCTCACCCGCCAACATCGGAGAGCCCGCCTCAGGAATCTGGGCAACCGCTTGACCAGCGCCCTGCAGAGAGAGCTCCAACCCTGATCCGTCGACCAAGGCAAGAACGTCCCGCATTCCAAGGCCCGTCACATCGGGAACCACAAGGGCGTCCTCCGACCAGCGAAGCTCTGGCGTAGCGACCGGCATGTCTTCGTCTGCACGTGCTAAGCCGATCGCTTCGGAGCCGCGATCCTGGGGCAAGTCTTCAGGGACACCGAGAACCCGCATGGCCTGGGCGGCAATGGACTCAAAGACAGGCCCAGCTACCGTTCCACCGTAGCGGGAGCGAGACTGCGGACCGTCCACAACAACAGCGATCGCGATTCGCGGGTTCGATGCGGGAACCACTCCTGCAAAGGAGGCCACGCGCTCTGTCTCCGAGTACTTCCCATCGACGACCTTCTGAGCCGTACCTGTCTTGCCGGCCAAAGAGTAGCCTGGAACCTCCAGATGAGCTGCTGTACCGCCCTCCTCAAAAACTGTGGCCATCATACGAACCACGGTCTCCGCCACCTCCGGCTCGACCACTTGACCGAGCTGCCGAGGTCCATTCTGAAGCTGCAGATGTCCAGCGTGGTCGCGGATTTCACTCACCAGGAAGGGACGCATTCTCAGCCCACGGTTCCCGAGCGCGGCATAGGCGGCTGCGAGCTGCAACGTCGAGGAGGTCATCCCCTGCCCGTAGGAAGTCGTCGCCAGCTCAATGGGCTTGATGGTGTCCGCACGCCGCATGAAGCCATCGGTCTCCGATGGCAGCCGAAGACCCGTCTCCTCACCGAAGCCAAACGCACGAAGACCCTCGAGGGTGGTGTGGGCCCCCAAGGCCAATGCCTGCTTGGCGGTTCCGATATTGGAGGAGACCTTGATGACCTCGGAGAGGCTGATCACCTTGTATTTGTGGTCGTCCCCGATGGTGGTACGTCCAATCCGCCAGCGACCGTTCTCACAATCCACAGGGGTAAATTCGGATGCAATCCCCTCGTCCAAGGCCAGGGCTACCACAAAGGGCTTGAGGACCGAACCGGGCTCGTAGTTGTCCACCGCTGCGTGATTCTTGAATGCGGAAATGTCACGCCGTTCGCGATCGTTGGCATTGGTTGTTGGTCGGTTTGCTACCGCGAGCACCTCTCCCGTCTTTACATCGATCACAACAGCCGATGCCGCCACAGGATCGGAGCGCTCAACGGCCTCATCGAGGGCTTGTTCAGCAGCCTGCTGAATGCCTCGGTGCAGAGTGAGGTGGACCGAGTCACCCGGTCGAGCCATTTGGCGAATTCCAGGAGCAGCAGAAATGGCACGCCCCTCGCGGTCCCTCTCCTGGATGTACATGAAGGTGTCTCCACGCAAGTAGCGATCCAGGGACAGCTCCAGCCCCTCTAAGCCGCGGCCTTGGTGACCCACCACGCCCAGCAGTTGGGCCGCAAAGTGCCGCCCCGGGTAATAGCGGGTGGAAACCGAACGGCTCCAAAGAACCCCGCGCGGAGCGAGTCCGCGAACTTCCTCGAGCTTTTCCGGCGCAATCTGACGGGCCAGGGTCACATCGCGCCGCGACGAGCGACGCAGCTGGCGCTCAATCCATGCACGATCGCTGCCCAAAACTTCACTGAGTTCGGTGGAAAGTTCCTCGATCGTCGCCGGGTCAATCATCGATGGATCTGCGTGAAGAGCAGGCATCTCGACTGTGGTGGCCAAGATCTCACCATCCCGAGCGAAAATCTCACCTCGAGGAGCTTCGACCGTAACCGCACGTTGAAACTGAACAGCGGCCTTTGCCTGCAGGCGCTCGTCCTCGAGCATCATCAACATGCCTGCACGAAGACCCAGAAGCCCCAAACACCCCACCAGAATGACCTTTAGAATCGCCAGCCGCCAGACCGCACGATCCATGATCACCTCAGGATCCTCCGGCACTGTGGACGGCTTTGGACGTGAAGCTCGCGCTCCACCCGGAGGCCGCATCGGCCCCTGTCCCCACACCGGTCCCCCGCCCTTCCTCATCGGCCTGATACTTCCTCAATCCGAACTTCGGAGGTGAGTCCAGTCGCTGCAGCAGCAGCCTCGACACGTCCCAGATCGCGGTACATCGCCAACTCCAGACGGAGACGATCCCGCTCGACCTCGAGCAGCTGAAGTTGAGAAATCGCTCCGTCCAGCTCCGCAGCAGAGCGACGAACATCGACCCGCGACCAGACATAGAACATCAGGACAATGACAAGGATCATGCCGTAGATGGCGTAGCGAAGCAGGCCCGCGAGAGGAACACCGGACATCACCGGGCGGGTGCGATCCGCACCCACGGTGCCGGCCGCCATGCGAACACTCCAGTCCATCGATACCTGACTCTCCGACTCGTGCATCAAAGCCACTCCACCACGCGAAGTCGGGCTGAGCGAGCCCGAACGTTGTCATCGGAAGACTGAATTGCTTTTCGGCGAGGAAGTCGCGCTTTGGGGGCCTCCACCAGATTCCCGAAAGCGTCTTTCTCGCCGCCTACCCCTGCCCAAGTGAAGAATTGACGCTTCACCATGCGGTCTTCCAGCGAATGAAAGGAAATGATTGCAGCTCGCCCGCCAGCCTTGAGGACAGAAGGCAGCCGTTCCAAGAGGGTCTCCAACTCACCCAATTCATCGTTGACCGCAATACGCAGCGCCTGAAAGGCCCGTGTGGCTGGGTGGGTTTTTCCGGGTCGCCGCGGAGCAGCTTCCGCGATGGCATCAGCCAGCGCACAGGTGTCCAAATACGGACGCCCAGCGAGAATCGCGCGAGCCATTCGATAGGGCTTGGCCACCTCACCGTATTTTCCCAGAATGACAGCCAACTCATCCAGTTCAACGCGCTCGAGAAGCTCCGCGGCACTCTCTCCGGTTTCCGGGTTCATTCGCATGTCCACAGGTCCTGACCTGCGAAACGAGAAGCCCCGTGCGTCGGTGTCGAGCTGGTGAGAGGAGACGCCCAGGTCCGCGACCACACCGTCGACGCGATCCACCCCGAGAGAGTCGAGCGCGTCTCGGATTTCTGAAAAGCTCGCCTGGACCGGCATGAAGCGGTCCCCGAAACGCTCGAGTCGCTTGGATGCGGCCTTGAGAGCATCCGCATCCCGGTCCAACCCCACGAGTGTCCCAGTGGGGCCAAGCCGGGTCAGAAGCGCCTCGGCATGGCCACCGCCACCCAGTGTGCAGTCCACCACAACCCCTCCCGATGGCGGAGCCAGTTCATCGGCGACCTCCTCGAGCATCACCGTGCGGTGTGAAAACCCCCCAGCCATCCCCCTATCCGGAGATCCTGCGAGCCCGAGCTTCCAGAGCCTGCTTGCGTCGCGCCTCCCAGCGCTTCGTTGGCCAGATTTCAATCCAATCGAGCATCGAGATGAGGGTGACCTCACTGCCCAATTCGCTCTCTTCCCGAAGTCGAGCGGGGAGCCGAACGCGCCCCTGCCCGTCGATTGAGCAGTCCTCCGCCCCTGCGAGAACGGCGTGATGGAGCAGCTGAGTTTCCGGGTCAAACGGGTCTCGGCTGGCGATGGGGCCCTCAATGCGCTCCACAAAATGGGCCGGGGCAAACCCCCGGATTCCACCATCGAAGAATGTGAGCACAATGGCATTGATTCCCGCTTCCTTCAGCTTTCGACGAAGTCGTGCAGGAAGAGCCAAGCGACCCTTCTCATCGAGCTTTATGGTGACTTGACACCGCTCTCCGAGCATCCAACCTCACACGACCGACCAGCAACAACTCCACTCGGCGCGGCTCCCACCGCATCTCCACCATACTCCACTTTGCCCCACATTCAACCCATTTGATCCCCCATTCGACCTCTTTTCTATGGGAGTATTCGTAAACACCTGAATTGTATCAGTTTTAAGTGTGGGAATTTCCGAGCCTGAAATTCCCAATTTTTGAGAAATTCTTGGACAGAGGCGACAAACCCCACGGGGCGCGCCGGAAAAGTCTTGCGGCGTGGGAGAAAGTGGGAAATACCAGAGGCCTGGAGAATGGTGTGCCGAAGCCCGTAAAAATGATCGCTCGCAACAAAAAAGCGCGGCATGAATACGACATCCTTGACACCTACGAGGCAGGACTGAGTCTGCTGGGTTCGGAGGTCAAATCTCTTCGGGCAGGACAGGCCACCATCAAGGAGTCCTTCGTCCAATTCAAAGGCAAAGAAGCCCTTTTGCTGCGCTCCAACATCCAACCCTACACGCACGCGACCCACGAAAACCACGAGGCCACACGACCCCGAAAGCTTCTGCTCAATCAGAGAGAGCTCAAAAAGCTTCGAGAAGGTGTTCGAGAAAAGGGCCTGACCATTGTGCCGCTCTCGCTCTATTTCAAGGGAGCATGGGTCAAATTGGAAATTGGACTTGCACGAGGTCGAAAACTCCACGACAAGCGCGACAACCTGAAGAAAAAACAGGCCCAGCGAGACATCTCGCGAGGTCGCTAAGGAAAGCACGCTCTCGCGTGGCTTCCCCATGTCGCGCAGGATAGAAAAGGGGCCGGAGCAGATGATGCAAGACCCGACCCCCCATTCCGAAGCCACCCGTCCCGCTCACCAGGTGGTCCTGTTGTACACCTCTGTGGCCTTGGCTGCGCTGAGTGCATTCCAGGCCATACAGGGCGAAGTTGCGGGGTTTATCTTCGCAGGTGTCGCGGCCCTTGTGTCCTTCGCTGCGTCCCAGCTCATCGCCAAGCGCCCCCTGGTCGCCGCTCTCGGGACAAGCCTCACTGGCGCCGCCATCGGAACCTACCTCGCGTTCTTCATGGAGAAAGCAGAGAACTTCTGCGGAACAAGCGGTTGGTCCAACTGCGGCAAGGTACTCAACCCTGACAGCAGCCCTTGGGCAGTCATCTATGGCATTCCAACCTCTCTTCTGGCTTGCGCATTCTACGCGGGTTTAAGCGTCGTCATTCTCCAGGGTCTTCGTTCCAAGAAACAAGGAGAGACGCTCACGCTGGTCCTTCTTGCTGGCGTGGGAGCCTCCGGTTTTTCGATGTTCCTGGCCTACCAGTCGAAGGTGGTCCTTGGAGAGTGGTGCCTCTTCTGCATCAGCCTCTACACAGTGGCGTTTACCCTACTGGCCGTGGCGATCATGGGACTCCGCGGAACCGAGCCCGTCAGCATGAAGAACGCTCTTGTCGGTAGCGGCGGCCCTCTTGCGGGCGCAGGGCTCGTCGTGGGCCTCCTCGTTTTGGCTGTCGGACCGAGTGGAGAAGACGCACACTCCGGCCACAACCATGAGCCGAGCGGAATCGATGAGCTCTATGAGGAAATCAGCGCCTCCTTGGCGATCTCCGGTCGAGAACCCTCCAAAGGCAGCGTTCAAGCCGAGTGGACCGTAGTTGAGTTCACCGACTACGGCTGCGGGCACTGTGCGGATCAGGCCCCCATCATCCAGGAGGTGGTGAAGCGGCATCCCAAGATGAAGCTGCTCCACAAGCACTACGCCTTCATCGGTGACGGGAGCCGCCTCGCTGCGCGAGCCGCTGTCTGTGCCCATGAACAAGGCCGCTTCTGGGAAATGAACAGCGCTTTGTTCGACAACATGAAGCGCGATTGGAGCGTCGACGACCTCATCTTCCTCGCCAAGGCACGGGCTCAAATCTCCCCAGAAGCCTTCGAGAACTGCATCCGAGATGACGCAAAGCAAGAAAGCGTCGAAGACGACTATCGGGTGGGTGAAAACGTTGGCGTTCGAGGCACTCCGGCCTTCTACCTGAGCTTCGATGGCAGCACCTGGCTCAAGGTCAACGGAGGAGCCGACGCCGTTGATCTGCTCCTGAGTGCGGCAGAGCAGGGCACAGAGCTTCCAGGCCTCAACCCATCGAACTCGGGAGCGACCGAGTGAGCGCCTCGCGCCTCGTCCCTGTTGCCGTAGCAGCGAGCGTCACAGGCCTCGCTGTGGGCCTGGATTCCGTGAGGTCACTGGGCCTCTCAGAAGCGATTTGTTCGGTTCCCGAAGCCTGCCGTGAAACAGCCCAGTCCACCTTGCTTGCCGCTCCGATATCGGCGTGGATGACTGGACTTTTTCTGGGACTGTCATGGGTCAGCGTCAGCCTCTGGCGAAATCGCGAGGGCTACCGAGGAGCGGGATCCAGCTTGGCACTGTGGGGTGCAGCGGGGGCAATTGTTCTCGGCAGCCAGCTGAGCAACGCCGCTGAGGCCACGATCCTTCAACTCGGTGTTGGCGCCTCGCTTCTTGTGGCCGCCGCCGGTTTTCTCGTGCGCAACAGTGAAGCACCCAGCCGAGCCACAGGAGCCATTGCGGCGTGCGCTACGGCAGCCCTCCTCACCGGTGGAACCCTCGCGCAAGCAGACACCCTGCGGTCGCCCTGGGAAACCCTCGACAACGGTCCCGAGCTCGCTCGAACCGATACCGTCCTCCAAGGCTCCGTCAACGCTCCCCACCACGTGGTGGTGTATGCCGATCTGAGCCATCGAGGCGCTCAAGGGGAATTGGCCCAGCTCGTCTCTCTGCCCCAGACGGACTTCAAGGTGACCATCGTCCCTCTTGCGACGGAGTCTGGACGCGACTTGGCCATCGGTCTCCGATGCGCCTCCGAGAGCGGTCAGGGGGGAGCCTACACGGTGTCGATCCTCCGAACACCGACCAAGAGCCCTATGGACCTCGCAGTGGCTTCCCGACTCTCGGCTGCGACCTTCAAGGCCTGCATCGAGCGAGACTCCTTGCTCACCGAACTCAAAGGCCGTCTCTCCGAAGCCGAGAAACTGGGGATCAGATCGCCGTTTGGGATCCTCCTCGACAACGGGCGCAGCTGGAATCTACTGAGTGCCCAGCAGCCCTACTTGAGCCAGATCGCCAAGCTTGCAGAAGCTTCCAGCGGAGGTTCCTGAGTTGTCGGAGTGGGTCGCACTGAGCGCGGTCATCGAGCGCGAACGGATGGACGACATCACCCGACTTCTCGAAGAACAGGGTGCCGTCGGATTTGAGGAGGCCCCTCCCGACGGAATGGCCCCCGACCTCGTACAACCGTGGGAAAAACGCACAGCCACCGTACATCCTCGACTCACGCTTCGAACCTGGCTCAATCCCGAGGACGCTACCCGAGCAACAAAGGCCCTCGCTCAGGCTTTTCCTGAGCTCGAATTGCTGCTTGAGACCGTGAAAGAAGAGGACTGGGCCAATGCCTGGAAAACCCATCATCACCGAATTCCGATCTCGGACCTGCTGACCATCTCCCCACCCTGGGAGGCTCAACCGGGAGACCTCATCATCCCACCCGGCAATGCCTTTGGCACCGGCGATCACCCCTCTACCTTTGAGTGCCTGCGTCGCATCTCAGAGCTTGCCCCCTCGGCCACCCGCTGCCTTGATGTGGGCTGCGGGTCCGGCATTCTTGCTCTGGCGGCCACCAAACTTGGCGTTCCGTCTGTCGGCATTGACATCGACGCTCCTTCGGTTCAATCGGCAGTCGAAAATGCGGAGATCAATGGATTGCACGCTGATTTCAGCACCACACCCCTCCAGCGCATCGCCACTCAGTACGACCTGGTGGTGGCCAACCTGTTCGCTGAGGTCCTCGTGTCCTTGGCCCCGGAGCTTCTCCGCGTTTCCAGCAAACACCTTGTACTCGCCGGGATTCTCAACGAGAAGGCTGATTCGGTGCTCGAGGCCCTCGCACCGCTGACCATTCGAGACAGAACTGTTTCTGAGGCCTGGACATGCCTGCACTTGGAGCGTCAATGAGGCGCTTTCCCTGCTCCTCTACACTCCCCGAGGCGGGCGAGGTTGTCACCCTCACACCCGAGGACTCCCACCACCTCCTCCGCGTCAACCTCACCCCTCGGGGAACAGAGGTGCTCCTCTACAGTCCCGACGGGCTTCAGGCACGGGCCCTGCTGGTGAATGTGGTCGACGACATCGCTCATTTGGAGATGCGTGAGACCCCCAGCCCCCAACCCACCTTGATGCCCAAAATTCTGCTCATTGGCCAACCCAAGAAGCCTGCTCTCGAGCACATTCTGCGGATGGCTACCGAGCTCGGCTGCACCGAAATCCGGGTTTTTGAAGCCAACCGATCCATTGCCCGAGGCAGCAACGTCGAACGATGGCTTCGCGTCACTGAGGGCTGCCTGTCTCAATGCGGACGAACAAGCGGACCGGTACTCAGCCATCACACCAGCCTCGACTCCGCCCTCAGAAATCTTCCCGAAGAAGGACTGTGGATCTGCCTCCCCACCGCCGGTCTTCTCCCAAGCAAGCGCCCAGAGGGTAGCGTGGTGTTGGTCGGGCCTGAGGGTGGACTGAGCCCCGCCGAAGTGGAAGCAGCCCTCCAACACGGCTTCCAATCCCTGCGACTTGGCCACCAGATTCTTCGCTGCGATACTGCGGCGGCAGCGGCCCTTGGTCTGCTGACACCTCTGGCCTGACCCCCGACAGTCAGTTGCTGGTGATCGTCGCCGTTACTTCAATCTGCTGCGACCCGAAGAGATCGTCTCGGGACTCGTCCGTGGCTGTCGCACTGAACTGGAAAGGCGTGATGCTGTCTTCTGCGACGGTGTAGTTTCCGCCCGGCCCAGGCATACCCGGATCAAAGGGCGCACTTCCCGGTTGGATGAACTGGCTGCTCGCTTTGGTACCGGTCAAGAAGGCGTCGCCATGAAAAGCCGCCTCTCGAGCTCGAATGTGCGCGTTCTGACTCGCCCACGTCAGCGAAAAGAGATGAACCACTCCCAAGAGCACGACCATCACCATGAAGGTGAGCAGCATGGTTTCTACAGCAGCCTGCCCGCGGCGACGCTTAGTGATGGATGCGCGACGGATCACTCGTCCTCCCGACGGGGTTCGATGAAATTGCATCAGCCGGATTGAAGTCTGCTGTGGAGCCCTCCCACTCATGAACCCCTGCCAGCCGAGCCCGATAGGTCGGCTGCATGAATGTCTCAGGCACAAGGAACTGGAAGCTGTACTGAATGGGAGAGGCCTCGTTGTTGCCGGCTGCAAACCCGTCCAATCGGCTTGAACCGTCCACGTCAATGAACTGCGCTGTCGGCCCAACCGAACCATCGAAAGGCTTGGCGACCCCGATGGCCGTCATGACGTCATCCGAACCGGTGCTTGAGCCGCCGAAGTATCCCCCATCCCCACCGGAGGGGCTGTAGGCGATATCCAGGTAAGAGGTCTTCATTGCTCCCGACGCCTCCGCCATCACCCACATGTCTGGGTCCCGATCGGGCTTGATGAAATAGCTTCCGAGTGTAATTGGCTGAATACGCGGGACCTGGGGCTGGTAGCAACACCCAATGAGGCAGGGGCAACTCGGCATCACAAAGTAGTCGAAATAGCTCTGGAGCTGCTCAAAGGTAGTGAGGGTCGGTACACTCTTGGTGACCCCGCTTCCTTGCGATGTCGGAGAGGCTGGGGAGCTTTCGAAAAAATGCGACCCTGAGGTCATCGAGAGATCCGAAACGTTGGCGTCCAAAGCGGCCCGACCCGCACTGAGCATGCTGCCGACCGAGGCGGTGTATTCGGCCTCCGCCAAGAACTGAGACTCGAGCGCCTGAAGCCTCGACTCGCATCCCTGGATGAATGCGTCTGCGTCTGGCGCAATCGCCTGACACTCGCAAGGCACCCCCTGCCAGATGCGCCCCTCCAGAACCTGACGGCAGCGCTTGGCCTCGTTCAGGATTTCTTGGTTGATTCGAGTCAGGCGATTGAGGACCTGTGCTTCACGATACGCCGCCGAGTAGGCGCCCATATCCGCAGCATTCTGGATGCGAATTTTATCGTTGACCAGGATTCCCATGTTGGTTGCAAAGGCCAGGAACACCACCAGAGAGAACATGCAGAGCGCGATCAAAACCGCAGCCTGGCCTCTTCTCGGGCGTTGGGTACCGGGCTTCATCACGAACCACACGGAAGTTGGTTGTCGCTGTAGAGAGCTGGAACACTGGTCGCTGAGGGAATGGCCTGGAGTTCATATTGGCACTCCGGTGGGCCGAGAATGACTTCCATCCGAACCCCCATGTCCCCCATGATCTGCTTGAAGCCGGGGGTCTGGGCGGTCCACGGGAGCTCCGCCGAGGCTCCGTTTTCGTTGATCTGGAGCGTGACTCCACGGGTCACGTTTCCAGTCAGGAGCGCATCCTCCACACCCGATACATCCTCATTCGCCAGGTTGGCGCGTGCGGCAGAAAACGTCGCATAGTTCGTGTAGTGAACTGCCCCGAAGTAGTAGGCGTACTCGATCACAGAGAACAAGAGCACCAGAATGATCGGGAGCAACAGGGCAAACTCAACTGTCCCCTGGCCCTTCCGCTTCTTCTGGTACAAAAAATGCCTGCGCATGCTTCAAGTGTACAGCAAGATCCGGGCCGGCCCCAGACTAAGCGGTAAACACCTGAGATCACGTGGAACAAGACCCTGCGAGTCCGCCAGTGGGACAGCAAGGCCTCGTGCAGGTGAGGGCTTTGTGCCCCACCTCTTGTTCAGGACTGGCGTCGACGCCCCAGCGCCACCAAACCAAGTCCGAGCAGGACCAGGCTGCCTGCCGGAGTGGACCCAGTGGAACTGCATGCTCCTGCACTTTCGACAGGTACCACCCGCACGAAAGAACGGTCGTTGAGGTCACCCAATGGATAGACCGCAACATCATCAAAGTCCCACACCTGGTTTCCTTGGTCATCGACCGCCACCGCGTAGACTGAGAACAACTGCCCGTCTGAGCCTCGTGGAAGCTCCGGCGCAGTCCAATTCACCGACTGCGCAGTGGGGTCATCAATCTCACCACCACCCTCGGTCACCGACCAAGAGAAGTACGGGCTTTGCCCGTCCGCATCGTAGACAAAGAGCGACAGCGGAACCACCTCGCCCTCCTCGCAGGCGGTGCGGCCCATTTCGATGCCTCCGACGATGATGGGCTCGGTGTTGATTTCTACACAGCTGTCGAGCTTGTCGGTCAGCCCATTGCAGTCGTTGTCAAAGCCATCGCAGAGCTCGAGCGCACCGGGATGGACGTTTGGATCGTTGTCATTGCAGTCGTTGTTGACCTCGGCGAAGCCATCCCCGTCGTCGTCGAACAGGTCGGTCCCCTCATCCACTCGACCATCGCAATTGTTGTCGGCGTGGTCATCCATCTCGGGAGCCCCGGGATAGCTGTCGTTGTCATTGTCGTTGCAGTCCCCCTCGATCTCCGTGAAGGAGTCCCCATCGTCGTCAAAGCCGATGGTTCCCTCGTCAATCAGTGAGTTGCAGTCGTTGTCGATCCCGTCGTAGAGCTCAGCGGCTTCCGGATAAACGCTTGCTGCTGCGTCATCGCAATCGCCCTCCGCCTCGGAGTACCCGTCTCCGTCGTCATCGTCTACAGAAGCATCTGCCCGGATCAACACAGGAACCGACGCATAGCTTGTCACCTCTGAGGCATCGGTCACCTGAATCAAAAAGGTGTCCAAGCCCGGTTCGAAGTCATTCACATCCAGCTCTACCACCACATGACCTGAGGATTCACTCGGGGTGCAGTTGGCAACGGAGACCTGCATCAGGAAGAGGCTCTTCACCTTGCACAGCAGCGAGGTAGCAGGCTGGTTTACATCGAAAATGTTCATCTCGAAGATCAACGGATCCGACCCCACGTGCTGGTAGCCCACTGGAGGGCTGTGCAGCACCACAGTGGGAGCCTCGTTGTCGGGGTCTACACCTGCGTTGCCCTGCATGGTCACGGTGATGGAAGGATTCTCCGTGTCATCAGACACCACATAGAGGTAGCAGTAGGCGCCCGACTGATCGGTGGGCTTGAAGGTCACCTCGATGAGATTCGAGGCACCGCCTTCCAGGATGGCCCCGTCCGGGTAGGACCAGCTTACTGAAAACGCTTCATCGCAGTTGTCGGAGAGCAGCGGAGAGCCCACGACGAGTTCCCCGTCCCCACCGTTGGTGACCTCGATGTACTGAATCTCCTCTTCACCCGTCCAAACATGTCCGAAATCCACAAAGCGTGGCTGGACCGTGGCGATCCCCGTCCCCAGGAGGCCATCCCCTTCGAGATAGACGATTGCCTTGGTCTGGTCGGGATCCGAGAAATAAGCGGGCTCGAATCCGCCTACGATGGGTTCACCCGAACAGGTACCGCCTGCCGGCGCCATCCCAACGTCCGGATCGTTGTCGTCACAGTCAATCTTTTGGGTGAATCCATCACCGTCGTTGTCCGCGCTGGGATCCTCAATCTCTGGGTCGGAGTCTCCCTCTTGCTGCGTCACGGTCTCAATAACAACCGAGCCGTACGACTTGCCGACGTGTGCCGGGTCGAAGGTCACCTCCACGGTGAGCTTGCAGTCCTCCTCGAGCTGGATCAGCTTTGGTGCGTTCGCCTCGGGCTCTGCTGTCTCCCCAGTGTCTCCGCCTCCAGCGGCCGTGTCGACGTTTTTCGCATCGGCCGAGGCGTCTTCTGCGTTGCTCGACGGACACACGATCTCCGCGGTGTCGTAGTTGACAGAGAAGGACTCCTCGTGGCCCGATCCCTCATAGATTCCGGAGATCCCCAGGGTGAGTTGCCCGGAGTTCTGGATGGTGAAACTCCGCGTTAGAGCATCACCCTGGTCAACATCACCAAACTCGATCCACTGCGAGGTGAACACCATCTCCGGGTATTCCAGCAGCTCGGTCGTGAAGGCCTCCTCCCGGCATGCGGGTAGGAGCGCCACTCCAATGAGGGAGAAAAGACTAAAGGTACGGTTCATTGGTCGTCCTCGGACAGGCGTTTTCCGAAGAAGCATATCCCGAGTTGCCAATGACTGCTGGCGTTTGTACCGCCTGCAAGCCCGAAACCGCTGGACGACTACAACAAATGTCCGCTTTTCGTGCGTTTCGTGTCCAGGTATCTGGTGTTGTGCTCGTTGGGCGTCATGCGAATTGGAATCACGCCGTCCACCTGCACACCATACTGCTGGATGCCCGCGATCTTCTTTGGGTTGTTGGTGAGAATGCACACCGACTCCACACCCAACTGGTGGAGCATTTCCGAGGCCAGGGTGTAGTCGCGGAGGTCGTCCTCAAATCCCAGCGCATGGTTGGCCTCAACCGTGTCCAAACCCTCATCTTGCAGCGCATAGGCCTTGAGCTTGTTCAGGAGGCCGATCCCCCGACCCTCTTGGGGGAGATAGAGGACAATCCCCCGCTCCGAGCGGCCAATCAGGGTGAGCGCTGCCTCGAGCTGGTCCCGGCAGTCGCACCGGTAGGAACCCAACACGTCTCCGGTAAAGCATTCCGAGTGCAGTCGACACGGCACGCCTTTCTCGCCCTCTACGTCGCCTTTGACGCAGGCCATCCACTCCTCTCCGTCTGGACCTTCGAATCCGATGAGCCGGAAATCGCCAAAACGGGAGGGCAGATTCACTTCTGCAATTCTTTCGAGCTGGGAGACGCTGCGCATTTTCTTAATTTGACTGTTCATAGGTTCCATCCACGGCGAGACATCGTCTGCGTGAACACGGCAAACCCAAAGTGCTTCCGGAATTAATTCCGAAGACCGTGGCCGTCCACAAACGTATCTTCCTGATAGACGCAGACGGGCCGGCACGAAAGCCGTACCGGCCCGTATGTTGCGTAGGGGGCTTTCGTTAGTCGTTGAGGGCTTCTTTGAGACCTTTTCCGGCGCGGAAGACTGGAATCTTGCGCTCGGGGACTTGGATCACTTCGCCGCTTTTGGGGTTGTGTCCCTGGAACGCGTTTCTGCACGAAACCGTAAACGTGCCGAAGTCGGAGATGGTGACCTTGTCACCGCCCACAAGTGCTTCTTGGATTGCACCCGTAATGATGTTGATGTAGTTCGCGGCACGCACCTTTGGAATGCTTGCCTGGTCAGAGAGAACCTCGGTCAGATCCGCCTTGTTCATGTCATCTCCCAATGAGTAGTATTTTTATTATTTGGTTTTTTACGACTTTGCAGGCCTCGTTGGGACACCCCGCGAACCGCCCTGCCTCATTACGATAACACCAGACTCTTCCAAAAAATCAAGGAAAAAGGCCGATTAGCCCTCCTTACAAAAAGCGACAAAACCCAGGACATTCGGAGACCAGTAAAATAAAAATAATCCAATAAATAGAAATTTTACTGCGGCCGCCAGTCCTGAGCACTCTCCGTTTGATACGGCGAATGAATCCAACCGCCCCGCACCTGGAGCGCCGCGGAGAGGACCTCCACATTCATTGGGAGATGCCCAGGCTGCTCACCATCCAGCTCAATAAGCACCTCATTGCCCTTAGCGCTGGTCACCTCAATGGAGCGGACCGGCAGCGCCCGCGAACCCCGGACCTTGTTTGCGCTTCCATCAAAGAGCCGCCAGCTTCGGGCCACAGCACCCACAAATCCCATCGGTGGCAGCACAACGAGATCCAACAAGCCATCGTGCATGCTCCCCTTGGGGCCGATGTGCATCCCACCCCCGCAGTAGGCGCCATTCATCAAGAACGAGGACAAAAACGGGCCATCCCACACGCCCTCTCCGCTCGGCCCCTTCCATCGCAGGTGGATTTCTGGGGACTCATAGGAGACGAGTGTCGAGACCGTTGCCCCGAGAAATGTCAGGGTGCCGCCCAGCTTCTTCGAGCCAGCGTTGACCTTGGCTGCGACCGCGCCGTTCGCTCCAAAACCCGCACTGTTGATAAAGACTTGGGTCTCCTCTGAACCCTCATGGTTGAGAAAACGAGCCACCCCCACATCGGTGGGCAGGGTCATCCCTGTGGCAGCAACCCACAAGGCATCTTCGAGCCGGGAAGGCGCCCGAATGGTTCGTGCAAGGTCGGAGCCCGTGCCCCACGGGATCAGCGCGAAGATGACCCGACGGTCAACTGGGGCGCCGTTTTCAAAGAAGCCGTTGACGACCTCATGGCAGGTGCCATCGCCGCCGATTGCCGCAACAATGTCTGCCCCCGACTCAATGGCCTCCCGAGCCAGGTACTTGGCATGCCCAGGCCCCTCCGTCAGCACCAGCTTCCAGTTCTCAAAGACCTGATCCAACGCCTTTTCAATCCGACCAACCGACTGCCCGGCCTTGCCTCCTTGCGCCATCGGATTGAGAACACAAACAATCTTCTCGCTCGCGTTTCGACTTCGACTACCGAACTGTTGTTGGTTTTTCACCGCGCACACTCCTCCGCCAGGGGTGCTGCCCTTCTAGCCCAGTACGCATGAATACGAAAGAATCAAAAACCAAGAACGCCCGGCTCTCGCCAGGCGTTCTGTTGTGCGGTGAGTCTGCGAGGCGTTTCCGCCGAACCCACATCACGTCTCCGGTCGATTATTTGGCAAGCAGCATGCCAACTCGGACAACACCGTAAATATCGCAATTCACTAAGTTTATTTGGCGAACTCCTCGAGGTGTTTTCCCAAAGACGGCGAAACCACGACAAAAATGTCACGCAACACCCTAAACACCTAATTTTTCGAGGATTTCGAGGCAGGTGTCTCCGAGCTCCCAGGGGCGCTCTTGCGGATGTAGAAACCGACCACCCGACACCCAAAAGATCTCAAGATCCTGGAATTGCTGGACTTCTTTAGGGGGATAAAGAAAATCCTTGTCGCCCCAAACGGCTACGACTTTTGTGTCAGACGGCAGTTCAACCGGCAACTTTTCTGCCAGTGATTTCAGCCAGCGGTTGGTCTGGTACCGAGCCTCAGCTGACTCCAGATAGGGCCTGGATAAACGCTCCACGGTGCCCTTTTCCATCACGTAAGGATTGACCACAGCCCGCCTCAATCCGACGGACGAGGCCAGCCACTTGTTGAAGACTTTGGGCTGGAGCACCAGCTTCTTCATCACCGTGCATGGAATCTTCGACAGTAACTTGGTGAACGGATCGAGCCGGCTCAGCGGACCATTGCTTAGGATCAGAAGCTTCACACCGCTGAGATCGGAATCGAGCACGAGCGGGAGAGCCAGGCCATGGGCCACGACGACCTCAACTCCTTCAGCCCTGCAGAGATGGCCTACGTTACGGGAGTAGGCCTTAGGCTCGAATTCACCGGGCTTCGAGAGACCCTCGATGGCGATGCTTTTTCTCGGCTCCAGACGCTCCTGGACCCGCTGGAACACCTCTCCCGACGTGGGAGGACCCGAGACGAACAGAACCGGACTCCCCTCGGAGCCTCGGCGTTTCAGGCTGAACCACTGAGGGGGATCGTCATGTGCTTTTTCAGACGCCATGCCCCCACCATAATCCGAGAACCCTCGAACTGTGAGTCCACTAAAAAAAAGCGCCGACCCCGTGGGCAAGGATTCACCCCTGAAGGGGAAAATAGGGGTCGGCGCAAAAGTTTAAGCTTCAACGCTCTCTCGGAGCACCCGTGCAGAATCAGGCTCCGCCAAGAGAAACTCTCTCGCACGCTCTTTCCCTTGACCCAACTTGAGATCACCAAATGAATACCAGCTCCCCATGCGTTGGACCATCCCCATCTGCTCACCCATTTCCAGCATCTCACTGGCCGGGCAGATCCCCTTCCCAAACCGGATTTCAAACTCTGCAGTTCTAAAGGGTGGGGCGATTTTGTTCTTTACGACGCGTACTCGCACCCGATTTCCCGCAATTTCCTCCCCCGATTTGATGCTTCCAATCCGCCGAACATCGATGCGAACCGAGGCGTAGTACTTCAAGGCATTGCCGCCGCTCGTAACCTCATTGGAACCAAAGCGAACCCCTACCTTTTGGCGTAACTGATTGATGAAAATCAAGGTGCACCCGGTCCGAGCTACCAACGCAGTCAACTTACGCATCGCCTTTGACATCATCCGTGCCTGAAGACCGACCTGTTGATCCTCCATCTGTCCATCCAGCTCTGCCTTCGGAACGAGAGCGGCGACAGAATCAACCACCAATACATCGACGGCACCCGAGGAAATCAATCTTTCCACAATTTCCAAAGCTTGTTCACCACTGTCTGGTTGAGAGAGAACCAACTCTTCCAAGACCACCCCAATACTCCTTGCATAAACCGGATCGAGCGCATGCTCGGCATCGACAAAGGCAGCCACCCCGCCATCACGTTGGACGGAGGCGATCGCATGGAGGGCGAGTGTTGTCTTTCCAGATGACTCTGGACCGTAGACCTCCACAATTCTGCCTTTGGGATACCCATTGATCCCAAGAGCACGATTCAGACCAATCGATCCGCTATCCACCGAACCCTCAGCAGGGTGGCACCGACTCCCGTCAAGACGCATCACACACCCTGACCCAAAGACTTTTTCGATTCCAAGAATGGCCTTTTCCAAGGCTAAATCACGCTCATTTGTTTCTTTCACTGACCCCACAGAGTCCTCCTTTGGTTTGAAAAAACAGGAACCAGCGATGGCGGGCATCTTCTAAACACCCGTGGCGAGGAAGACGCTCGAGGGGGGCAGTAGCAAACCTCGCGCCCCTCTGCTGTTTCCGCGGGCAGACGAGAGAGGGGCACATCAACCCAACCTCCAGAAGAAAGCTCTACTGCTGCCCAGTCCTCCTCAACCCGGTCCACCACCGCGATCTGAACGGGTCCATCGATACACATCATGCCTGCCCCCAACTCTTGCCTCGAAAAGAGAGCGCTTCGGCCAGATGCTCAGGCCCTACTTTTTCACTCCCATCAAGATCGGCGACTGTTCGAGCCACTCGCACCAATCGAACTCGGGTACGGGCCGACAGTGAGAGGGAATCGCAAGCCTTCTCCAAACTGCGCTTGGTTGCCGACCCAAAACCACCTTTTTCAAGCAAGTAAGCGGGAGAGCACTCCGCGTTGGTCGATGCACCCGAGACAGACGACCGCAAAGCCTGTAAACGCCTTGCGGAACCAATGCGCTTCCGAACAACCGAGACATGTTCACCCAAAGAAGACCTGTTGGGTGCGGAGAGCGGCCGCTGCTCCATGTCCACTCGAAGATCGATACGATCGAGAAGCGGACCTGAGATTCGGCGGCGGTACACATGAACTTGGCCATCCGTGCAGGAACAGGCTCGCGACGGATGCCCCAAATACCCACAAGGGCAGGGATTTGCCGTGGCCACAAGGATGCAAACCGCTGGAAAGCAAACCGCACCTCTGGCCCTGCTGACACGCACCGAACGGTCCTCAAGCGGCCCTCGCAGAGTTTCCAAAACCGCGCGCGAAAACTCCGGCAATTCATCCAAGAGAAGCACTCCTCTGTGGGCCAAGGACACCTCCCCCGGCAGCAGACGAGCACTGCCCAGGAGCCCAGCCTTGGAAATTGTATGATGCGGATTGCGAAAAGGAGGCCGACTGGGAAGCCCATCGAGGTACTGGCATGACCCAATACGTGAGTGGATCTGCGCAACCTCCAAGGCCTCAGCAAGAGCCAAATCAGGCAACAAACCCACCAAGCGTTTGGCGAGCATCGTCTTGCCGACACCGGGCGGACCAGAAAGCAAAAGGCTGTGCCCGCCCGCTGCCGACAACTCCACGGCCCGAGTCGCGGCTGGCTGCCCCATCACCGACTCACAGGACTCCTCGTAGGGCTCGCTCAAAAGTGGCGCAGGCTTACATGGACCTGTCCCAGTCCGACCACGCAAGAGGGCCACAACCTCGACCAACCTCGAGGCTTCAAAAACCTCGACCCCCTCCACATTCGCAGCCAAAGAACCGCAACCAACCGGAACAACCAAACGCTTAATCCGGGCCTGTCTCGCAAGGACAGCCAAGGCCAACGTA
>JAYXVV010000118.1:0-12062 GCA_036021505.1 Myxococcota bacterium
CACGAGCGGCGACAAGAAGCGCAGCTGCAACAAGGCCAGCCCCACCGCCGACCAGCACCAGGAAGCGGGCCGTCGGGAGGCCCACAGTCCAGCGCCAACCGCCAAGATGACGGCGGCTCCGATTCCAAATCGAAATGGAAGGCCCAGCTGCGAAAAGCCGGGGTAGTTCTTCAAGGTCGCCAGCGGCATCCAGATGGACTGGCCCCCGACCTCTAAGCTGCTCCCAAAAGACAGCAGCACCGAGGCCACCGCCAGGCCCACCATCGGGAGTTCCTTGCGTCCCAATCGCCAGAGCCCCAGCATTCCCGTCAAGGCAATGGCCCACGCAATGTGCCCGTTGTGAAAGAAACCCTGGCCTCGTTCAGATGGGGCATGAACCGCCACGTCCCGATTGTTGCTCACGCCAAGCCACCCCTCGAGGTCCAAGGCCGCAAAGTTCTCCTCGAGCCCAGCCACCTGGGTCGGGCCCTCCGCACTGATCATCTCCGAAAAGGAGAAGCTGTGGCTCGACAAATTGCTCGGACCCGGCTGCAGCAGATGCATGACGCCCCACAACCAAGGCGCCACCAACACCAAGCCCACCCCAATGGGCAGCCAGCGTTTGACAAAGGGCCAGGATTTCGCAGCAAAGAGGGTGACCAGGCCTGCATACCCAAAAGCCAAGACCGCCACATACCAGCTGCTGAGTGTGGCCCACAGCAGCCCTACGGCCAGCCACAAGGCACCGCGAAGACTGGGCTCTCGTCCGAATCGCCAGCCCATCCACACCGCAAAAATCAGTCCGCTGGCGTTGGCCGCCTCCGAGGTTCCATTGTGCACCCCTGCAATCAAGACCGGGGCACCGGTGAGCGCAACGCCAGCGACCCAGCCTCCACGACGCGCTCCTTGAGGCGCAGCGCCATGGTGCTCGGCCAACTCCTCCACAAAGCGCTGCGCAATCAACCCTCCGAGGACCAGGCGAGTGAGGATCAGCAGGTTGTAGCCAAGCGGAATCCCAAAAGCACCCAAAGGAAGAAAAAGCAGCACGGCCAGGGGATCCACCGGAGGCAGCAGCCCCCCATTTTCCCCAAAGGGACCACGGTAGGCCAGCACATCCACCTGCCACGGTGCCTGTCCGCTCAGCAAGGCATCCCGCGCAAAGTCCAGCGACCACAATCCATTCCACAGGTCGGTCCGAGACCCTCCAGGAACCGCTCCCAGAGGATTGGAGACACCCGGCCAGAGGAGAAACACCGCCACACCCGTGAACGCCAACACAGGCAGCAGCCAGCGACGTACCCCCCTCATCGGAGCCTCCTGTCAGGCCGTGTGGCGAAGCCATAGTGCACGTCCACCGGCTCATCCATCGCACGAATCCGCCAGACAGCTCCCCCCTCATGAATTCGAACAGGCTCGCCAAACAAGGTCCAATACACTGCGGCGTAGCTCGCTACCCAGCGTGAACTCATGACCGAGTCAAAATTGTACGGATCCAGCACGGCATAGCGCAGCCCGCGATCCACAAGCGCCTCCACATCCTCGGGCGACACGGTGACTGTTGCCGAGTCTCCCCCCTCCAGAGACAGCAGCAGCTGCATCAACGAGCTCTCCTGCATCCAAGCGTCCATCTCGGCGGGTCGGTGCCCAGGAAGATGCTGGCCGAGACCGCCGGTAATCGGCCTCTGGTGAACGGTCTGCGTCAGCAAGACGAGGCCGCCAGTCAATGAATCCCCTCCGATGGGAACGGACAGAATCGGCCCATCGACTCCGGCATACAACTCCGATGAGGAGCGAGGAAGCTCACTCATGGACAGGCCCCCACCGCGGGTCGCAACACTGCCCAGAACAAGCAGACCCACCACCGCGAGCTGCTGGGGCCAAGCACGGATCGCTCCGCTCTGGACAAGACGCTGCACCCCGAGTCCCGCCAGTCCCGAGGCTCCTATGGCGCACAGAAGCTCCCAGCGGTGAGGCCACCAGAATCGATCCATAAACGGGAGGTGATCGTGCATCCAGAGAAAAGGCAGCGGGATGCTCGTCGGCACTTCCGAGCCAAGCTTGAGATACGGGCCCAAGGACATCAGCCAGCCCAGCACAAAAACCGCCACAAGCAGATTTCGCTCACGACGAAACCGACCCGCAATTCCCCAGACGGCCAATGCGAGCACGGTCCATGAGAGGGTTCGAGACTCGGCTTTTGGCGTGGAGACCAGTGGCCAGATGGGCCACTCCGAATCTTCGATGGCCATCTGCATGCCGAAATCACCTCGGGCCCGATCAAACAACACATGGTCGGTCGCCGCTGCCCGTTCGACTCCTGGCAATTCTTCATACTGCTGGGTGAGGACCAGCACGAAAGGCATCAGAACTGCGGCAGCAAGGGCCAAGGACACCATGCCTCGCCGCAATGCGGCAAGACCAACGCTCTCGCGATGGTTCAGGCACACAAGGAGTGCCGCCAAGGCAAAAAGAGGGAGGTAGTACCAATACACCAGCCCCAATGCCGCCACACAAAGGCCCAATCCCAAGACCGTCTTCCCTGCTCCTTGATTCGTGACGATTCGTCCCACGCCCACGAGTCCGAGGAGAAAAAACACCACCAAGGCCTGTGTGGGTCGACCTGAGCCCATCTCCTGGAGGATGTAGCTGGACCCCATCAACGCCACGCCCGAGGCGGTCGCCGAAAAAGACGACAGGCCGAGAAACAAGCTGAGTTGCCGCATTCCCCACCCCGCAGTGGCGAGAATCACCACACAGGCCAAGTTGAAGCCCGTGCGCAGGCCAAAGACCCAAACAAGCGGTGCACTCAGGAGACCATCCAAAATGTTGAATTGGCTGACGGGTTCCTGCCCTACTGGGAAATAGTTGTGGGTGCCCTCAAAAGGATTGAGTCCTTGCTCGAGGCTGAATGCGCTCCACCAATAGGCCCAGATTGACCCTTGAAGGTCCAGGGCACTGATGTCCCCGACAAAGGCGTTTGGCGTCCACCAGACCGGTCCGGTCAACGCAAAGGCCACCCCAAAAAAGAGCAGCCAGGGCCTCCATCCGAGGCCACTGGCTGACTCCTCTCGCTCAAGCGTTTCGATGCGCTGAGATTACACCATCCGGCGACGACGTCCCACCACGACGAGGCCAATCAGCAGACCAAGCCAGGCCTTGCCTGGACCGGAATCCACCGTGGCGCAGCCGCCCTTCGCGCTTCCGCCGTCGATGCCGTCGCAGTCTTGATCGATGCCGTCGCCGTCAATCTCGGCTGCACCGGGATTGATTCCCGCGAGCATGTCGTCGCAGTCCACCAGTGGAGCATCTGCCACAGCCTCACCGAAGTCCTCGCAGTCGAGGTCGGTGGACTGCACCAGATCGGAGGTCCGGTAGCCGTCGCCATCGAGGTCCGCATAGCAGAGCTCCACGCCATCGCAGTCCGAATCCAGACCGTCTCCGTAGCGTTCCGCCTCGCTCGGGTTGATGTCGGCGTTGGTGTCGTCGCAGTCACCTGTTCCGCCATCCGCACCGACAACGCCCTCTCCAGCACACTCAATGGACTCCGACGCGACCGTCTCACCCGTCTCCGGACGGTATCCGTCCGAGTCGGCATCGACGTAGCACATCTCAGTACCGTCGCAGTCTTGGTCGACTCCGTCCGCGGCCAGTTCCACACCCGCAGGGCTCACTGTGGCGTCGGTGTCGTTGCAGTCACCGCCCGGAGTGGCGGCGCCCACAAGTCCATCGCCCACGCAGGAGAAGTCGCCCTCCACGGGAATGGGTTCGTCGGGCCGGTACCCATCTTTGTCGAGGTCGGAGTAGCAGAGCTCCGCACCGTCGCAGTCGGAGTCGATCCCATCGGCCGGCGTATCTTCAGCAGCCGGGAAGATGCTCGCATCCGCATCGTTGCAGTCCACATCGGCCATCGCATCGGCCTCTCCAGCCTCCGCGCAGCTCATGTCGGAACTGACCACTGTGACGCCATCGGAGGAGCGTGCCCCATCGCCGTCGGCGTCGAGGTAGCAGAGCTCGGTCCCGTCACAGTCCTGGTCCACGCCGTCTGCAATCGATTCCGCGGCTCCAGGGAAGACCGAGACATCGTTGTCATCGCAGTCGTCGGCTGGCACGTACATGGACGCCAGCCCCTGCATGGTGCAGCTGAGGTCCGACGACGCAAAGGTGGCGCCTGTCATTTCGGCATGCCCATCGCCGTCGGCATCGATGAAGCAGATCTCCTCACCGTTGCAGTCCTGGTCGACACCGTCTGCAGTGACCTCAGTGGCTCCGGGATAGGCCGAATCCTCCGAGTCATCGCAGTCCGTCTGTGGAATGGTCAGGTTGGCCTCTCCAGCGTCCACACAGTCGGGGTCCTCCGAGAGGACCGTCGAACCGTCAGCGGCCGCGTAGCCGTCGTTGTCCACATCTGCGTAGCAACTCTCGAAGCCGTCGCAGTCGTTGTCCACAGCATCCGAGACCGTCTCGGTTGCACCTGGATTGACATTGGCATCGGCATCATCGCAGTCCCCGCCTGTCTCCGAAGAAGTGGCCTCTCCAGAATCCATACAGTCGGTGTCCGATGAAGACACGGTCATGTCCCCTGCTTCCCAGTAGCCGTCATCGTCGGCGTCGGCGTAGCAGATCTCGGTGCCGTCGCAGTCTTGGTCGATCTCATCACCCACGGCCTCAGAGGCCCCGGGGTGGATGCTGTCGTCTGCATCGTCGCAGTCGGTTGCAGGATCGCTCGGCTGCGCCTCTCCAGCGTCCAGACAGTCCATGTCCACCGATGCAACGGTTGTTCCCGTGGTGGTGCGGTAGCCGTCGTCGTCTGAGTCCTCGTAGCAGGTCTCAAATCCATCGCAGTCACTGTCCTTTCCATCCGAAACAAACTCACTCGCACCCGGGTAGATGGTGGAGTCGGTGTCGTCGCAGTCCGTCAGTGGAGCGGTTGCATCCGCTTCGCCCTCATCCGTACAGTCGGAGTCATCGTTGTCGATGGTCAGGCCGTTTTCTTCCGCGTAGCCATCGCCATCCGCATCGGCATAGCAGGCATCCGAGCCGTTGCAGTCCTGATCAATGCCATCGAGAACGGTCTCTGTTGCACCGGGATAGACGGTGGAGTCCGTGTCATCACAGTCCCAAGCTTCTGCCAAGATGGCCTCGTTGGCATCGTTGCAGTCGCCGTCCGAGGATGCCTGGTCGCCAGCGCCCTCTGCAGCAATTCCGTCACCATCTCCATCGTAGAGACAGACTTCGGCGTTGTCGCAGTCGGAGTCGATTCCGTCGTAGTCCGTGTCTGCGGCACCGGGGTAGACCGTGGCATCGGTGTCATCGCAGTCGTCTGCATCTGCAGTCGACAGCGCTTCTCCGACATCCTCGCAGTCGGCATCGTCTGAGCTGACCGTACCGCCCGCCTCATCGCGGTAGCCGTCCTCGTCTGCATCGGCGTAGCAAATCTCCGTGCCGTCGCAGTCGTAGTCTTCCCCGTCCCCGATGGTCTCGGAGGCCGAGGGATTGATGGACGAGTTGTTGTCGTCGCAGTCCGTCTGTGGAATGGTCGCATCCGCTTCGCCGGGATCCGTGCAGTCGGTGTCGGTCGTGCCCACTGTGGAGCCATCGGAGGCCGCAAAGCCGTCGCCGTCCACATCCGCATAGCACCCATCAAGAAGGTCGCAGTCCTGATCGATGCCGTCCAGGATGATTTCAGCGACGCCGGGATTCCGCGTTGGATCGTTGTCGTCACAGTCCGTGGTGGGCTCTGCAGCCGAACCCTCTCCCGAGTCGGAACAGTCGATGTCCGTGGACACCATGGTTGCGCCGCTGGAGTCCGAATAGCCGTCGTCGTCGGCATCCACATAGCAGATCTCAAACCCGTTGCAGTCGTTGTCCACGCCGTTGGCGGGGATTTCCGTCGCACCGGGATTCACAGTGGCGTTGGTGTCGTCGCAGTCTGTTGCGGGAACTGAGGACGTTGCTTCCCCCGAGTCGGTGCAGTCCATGTCGGAGGACTCAACCGTTCCTCCCGAGGAGGACCGGAAGCCATCGCCATCGATGTCCGCGTAGCACAGATCGGCCCCATTGCAGTCCTGATCCACGCCGTCACCTGGAAGCTCCGTTCCGCCTGGCTTGGCCAACGCGTTGGTGTCATCGCAGTCCGTCAACGGATCGCTGGTTCCCGCCTCACCCGCATCGTCGCAGTCGGAGTCTGAAGAGAGCACTGTGCTCAGGTCGTCTGCACCAAAGCCGTCCATGTCAACATCCGCGTAGCAGGTCTCGTTGCCGTCGCAGTCGTTGTCCTTGCCATCACCAACCACCTCCGTTGCACCGGGGTAGATCGTGGCATCCGTGTCATCGCAGTCCTCGGATTCAAGGTAGCCGTCAAGATCGTTGTCCGCCTCATACGCGTAGCGAACATAGAGCCGCCCCCGGCTGCTGTTGTAGCCTGGGTTTCCAAAGACCAGGTCCTCATAGCCGTCGCCGTCCAGGTCTGTGGCGGTCAGCAGGTAGGAGTCGTTTTGCTCATAGACCAGGGTGCCATCGGCTGCACCCGAGTAGAAGGTGTTGTTGTAGACGATGTCGTCATAGCCATCGCCCGTAGCGTCTCCCATCGGGTAGTAGTCGGTGTCGCTCCAGGTTTGATCGGCGCCACCCAC
This sequence comes from Myxococcota bacterium, assembly GCA_036021505.1. Taxonomy (GTDB): domain Bacteria; phylum Myxococcota_A; class UBA796; order UBA796; family CAJQPC01; genus JAYXVV01. The sequence goes on from JAYXVV010000118.1 coordinate 6,612, forward strand.
AATGCCGTTGGCGTCTCCAAAGATGAAGCGACCGCTGGCGACAAAGTCATCGTAGCCATCGCCGTTGATGTCCCCCGGGTTGACCATTCTCTCGCCGTGGTAGTCGTTGTAGCTCGAGCCGTATTGGCGGTTGCTGACCGTAGAGCTCAACCCGGAAGAGCTTCCGTAGTAGAAATACACGGTGCCCGAGTTGGTGTTGTTGGTGTCCTCATAGGGAGCCGAAACAGCCAAGTCGTCACAGCCGTCGCCGTTGTAGTCGCCCACTGCCACTTGGTACCCGAACTGGTCGTCTGCTGTTCCGCCATAGAGGGTGAGACCTGCAGAGCTGTTCATGTATCCCGAGACTGTGCCGTAGTGAATCGAGACCTTTCCGGCGTTTGAGGCCACACCGTCGTAGTTCGGTGAGCCGATGGCGAGATCGGCATAGCCATCGCAGTCGAAGTCCCCGCCGTCCATGCGTCCCCAGTACCCGTACTGGTCATCGGAGTTGGATCCATTGATGGTAACGGTCGAGCTGCTGAGAATACCGCTCGCGGAGCCCGGATAGATGAACACCGCACCGGAGTCTGAACCGTTGGGATCATCCGCATAGGCGCCCACGGCAAGGTCATTGTAGCCATCGCCATTGAAGTCTTGGTCAACGACATAGCTGGACCCGTAGTAGTCGTTCGCGCTCTGGCCTCGGTTGGACCACCCGTAGCTGGTGTTGAGCCCTGAGGAGGAGCCGTAATAGATGAAAGAGCGACCCCAGTGTCCGCCTGAGTTGCTCACACGGATGTACCAGTCATCCGAGGACACAAAGAGGTCCTCGTAGCCATCCCCGTTGATGTCTCCCATGCGAACGACCCGCTCCGCAAAGCGGGTGCTGTTGCAGTTGCTGCTCTCGCATTCTTCTCCGGTGATGTCGGAGTAGGCGTTGCAGCCACTGGACGATGAGCCATGGGAAATGTCCGTGGAGTACGTCGAGTACCAGGGGTCAACCGTGATCGGGTAGACCGCTTCGCTGTCATCAACACGAAAGACAAGGGCGCTGCCATCGGTCTCGATCCAGGAGTCGAGAGCCTTCTCATTCTTGTCCCAGGCCTGAAAACCTTCCACATTCCAGATCGTGCCTTGGTCTCCCTCGATCCAGGCGTCCTTGCCGTCCGTCTCTAAAAAGGCGGCGTCGACCTTGACCTCAAAGCCGAGAACCTCACTGCCCTCGGGTTTCTCGGAGACTGTCCACCCCTGCTCAACCGCATGCGGTGCAGCTTGCCACCACTGGGTCATCCCATCAAAGGAGCGGGTCAGTTTTCGCGTGACGCCATCCGCAGCTGAGGCTGCTTGGAGCGCCTTGACCGGAACCGACTCCAAATTCTCTCCACGTCCCCAAGCCGAGAAACGAATCGATACCGTTTCCTCGGTCTTCGGATCGAGCAGACGGGTCTCTCGCTCCCCGAAGAGAGCCATGAAGTTGCCCGCATTCAGGCGAAAGCCCTCCCCCTGCCTTCCAAAGGCCCGACCCACATCCAGTCCGTGGGCACTCAAGAGTCCCGGCGCATGGATGAGGCCGCGTTCAGCGAGATCGGCAGCATCTGGAGCCGACGCGCTGTCCGAGGAGGAATCCTGGGCGCTGTCCGAGCTGTCCGCCGGAGCGGCGTCATTGGGGGAGGGAGTGGAGCAGCCCACAAGCGCTGCAGCCACGAGACCAAAGAACGGTACCTTATTCATCAATGTCCTTGCCTGGGCGCCCTTGGAGGGAGAGGTGCACCGACGCCCTGGCCCAATGTACCAAAATGATTTTCCGAGCGTCAACACAGGACTAAGTGTAGAGTCACGGAGAATCCAGGCTCCTTCTATCACCGAAGATTTGAGGTCAGACCACCATGCTATCGCTCCTCCCCCTGATCCTCGCCTGCAGCGGCGAAAACGACTCTCCGGACACACAGACGTCTGCCGGCGATTCGGGCGCACACGATACGGCGCAAACGGTGCCACGAGACCCCCGGTTTGACGACCTCGCGGATCTGCTCAAGAGTGAACTCGCCAAGAACGAAGCCTTGGCTGTGAGTGTCGCTGTCTACGAAAACGGGGAGGTCATCCACGCCGAGGCCCACGGGAGCCAGGACATCGCTGGTGAGCTTGAGGTGGACACCGACACCCTCTTTCAGCTCGGCTCGGTGACCAAGATGTTCACAGCAGTCGGTCTTCTGCAGAGTACCGAAAGCAACCAACTGCCTCTGGCAACCACGCTTTCCGAGGTGTATCCCGAGAGCGAATTTGCCCTCAACTCCACCTGGAACGATGGCATCCAGTTGGAGCACCTGCTCACCCACGAATCCGGCATGTTTAATTGGTTCGGAACCCAAACCAGTCCATCGGATGGCTACCTCCAGACCTGGTTTGAGGAGGTCTACTTCCGCTACGCCTGGCTGATGAACCCCTCCGGACTGTTCTACAACTACACCAACCCGGGCTACATGATGGCCGGGCTGGTCATGGAGCTCTTGGACGAGGACGAGCGGGCGTATGCGGACCTCATGAAGGAGGACGTCTTTCAACCCTTGGGCATGGAGCGCACCTATGTCCGCAAGCGAGAGGCCAACAGAGACGGTCACTTCGCAGAGAGCCGAGGGTACCTCGTCAACTCCGATGGCTCGTCCACCTACACCACAATCAGCATGAGTGATCTCCCCGAGCAGTCTCACGCGAGACCTGCGGGATCGGGTACCTGGTCGACCCCGACGCAGATGATGGCGATGGCGGACTTCCTGCTCAACGGGAACCCCGACGTCCTCGAGGATTCCGTGCGCGAGCAGATGACGCAGAAGCAAGTGGACATCCACTCCACGCCATTCGAGATCAACTACGGCTATGGCTACGGCATCACAACGATGGACGGAATCGTCCTCGGCGAGACGTATTACCCGGAAACCATCTGGAACCACGATGGCGCCACCGGGTCTTTCTCCGCAACCTTCTGGGTCCTTCCCGAGAAGAATGTGGCCTTCTGCATTCTCAACAGCGGCTACGGAACCAGCTTCGAGGAAACTCTGCAGCGCCTGCTTCTTGAGTTTCTCGAGCCCGACGGAGACGCAAACCCCGAGATTCCCATGAAGGAGCACGACGCTTCCCAAATCCCCTTTCGCGTGGGCACCTACCTCGACGATCCCAACTTTGGAGAGGTGATCATCCGCCTGGAGGACGACGAGCTCAAGGTTTCGATGCCGAGAATCGATGAGCTCGGGTTTTCTTACAACCCCACGCTCTTCATGGACCGCGACGACCACTGGTACATCCAAATTGAGGGGATCTGGAACAGCTGGTTGTTCTGGGGCGAAGACAATGCGCCGTCCGACTACATCGTCAGTCGAAACATGGTCGCCACCCGGGTTCCGGAGAACCCGAGTGTCCAGAGTTCCACCCGTTCTGGCCCCACCCGTGAGCAGTTCCAGTCATTCCTGAACCAAAGCCCTTCCGAAATACCGCCCCTGCTGCAGCGACTCCCGCCAGCGACACGCTCGCGCTGACAGACCGCTCAGTGCCGGGGCAAGAGCTTCCAAGGTTTGGGGAAGAACGCCCAGTGGTCGTCGATCCAGACAAGACCCTCGTAGCGCGTGCCTTTTTCCTCGCCGGGCTCGTGAAAGGTCCAACTGACCCAAGGTCGACCGGGCTGGAGGTAGGCGGCCAAGGGCCTGAAGGCTTGGGCAAACTCGAGCGTGACCGGCGCTTTTGAATCGAAGTCTTCTTTGAAGGCCACAAGAGCACTCACCTCGGTCTGTCCAGATGACGGAGCGATGGTGACCCCTTTGTCCCAGAGACGATCGGAAGCCGCCTCGATCGCGGGAGCCAACTCCGGCAGGAAGACTTTGGCTGCATCGCCAGGACGCGGCCGAAAGGCCTGGCTCAGTTTTTTTCGGTCTTGGGTCTGGGAGAGCAAGGGAGCCACCGCCAGTCGAGCCTCGTTGGAGAAGGCCTGACGGCGAGCCAAGAGCCGCATCTGCGGATCGGAGGACTTCTCCAGGCTGACCCGCTCCAACACCCCCATCATCTGATCGAAACCGGGTGGACCCTGAACCAGCTGAGACCCCAACACCTGCTGCTCGGCGCTGACCACAAGCGCCAGCACCGCAGCCCTTCGTCGATCGCTGTCTTCATCGACGAGCAAAAAGTGAAGCACACGGTTGCCTCCTGCATCCAGTGAGCCCAAAACATTCAGGTGTCCCGAGATTTGGGCCTTCAAGGCATCCACGGCCTGGTTCAGCGACGCACCCGCCTGCACGCAATTCAAGAGGGTCACGGCCGTTGGTCGTGTCAGCGAAAACCCATTGACCGCCCATCCCATCAGTGCATCCGGCCCTTCAAGAACCTTGGCGGCCTCCACGCGGTTGTCCTTGGAACATTTGAGCAGCAGCATGGCCCCCGTCTCATGACGAAGCAGTCTACGTTCTGGACTCGAGGTCACCACCCGCCAGCTCTCAGCAAGCAGACCCTCAAAGGACTCCCAAGGCGCGGGGCACTCGGGGATCTGCTGGCGGTGCTCCTTGGTGAGGGCCAGCTGCCCTGGCGGCACCGCCATCTTCTCGAGATCAAAGGGCGCCGTGATCTGACTTGCGAGGCTCAACCGGGTGATGAGGCCGAGGAGATCGGTCGTGTCCTCTTGAACCGACTCCAGCAGCCCAAGTGCTTCCGCGAGCACGAGCACGACCTCGCGCAGGTAGGCGGCTCCCATCAGATCGGTGCGGGCGGGTACCGACGCCACCAGGCCATACGCCAACTCGCGCACCTGCTGTTCGGTGAGTGTCCTGAGCGACCCGCTGCCATCCCCCATGTTGAAGTCTTGGCGCCAGGTCGCTCCCCCCGGCTGGTTGAAGCTCCACTGCTCGATTCCCGACTCCAGAGTCTTCTTCTCGATGTAGCGGGGGTTGGCACCGGCCAGCCGCGCGATGCAGGTCGCCTCAAGGGCATCACGCACTTCAATGACCTCAGAGCTCATGCCCGTCTCCTGTCCTCAACATTTCTCTCCCTGCGGGTTCACCGGGTTGGAGCATTCGACACGACCTCAAAATGAACATGGTGCCATTCCCCCAAACTCTCGACGTCGCTCGGCAACGGCCTCATCAAACTCCCCAGGAGTCAGTGTTTCGAGGTGCTCGGACAAGAGAGGATTCTTGTCCTCGGCTTCAGGAGTAAAAGGCTCCAACCAGCCGCTCTTTGCGCTGTACTCAAAGGCTCGATTTCCGGTTGGCCCGGTGTCGACTCGCCAGAGGCGATGACCCAGCTGGTAGAACGCAGATGCTGTGGCGCTCCGTTGAGAAATCCTCGCCGGATCGGTCTTGGCGAACTCTACGCGTCTGCGCATCAGACCCACCATGGCCTGCAGTGACTCTCTCGAAAGCCCCTGATGATAGCCCTTGGCCTCGGCTCGCTCTTCCAGCTCCAAGAGACCATCAAGCGCCAACTGCAGGTCCT
>JAYXVV010000119.1:0-8285 GCA_036021505.1 Myxococcota bacterium
CTCCACCACCGTCGCAGCCAAAAGTCCATTTTTCGGCACCAGTCCGGATTAGATTAGCCGGCCAAGGTGCCTCACAAATCCGGATTCATAGAGGCCAAATCCCGCATCCACCCAAAAAAAAAGGTTACCACCATGTTGGTCCATCGCAAGCGCCAGGTGGGTGTTCAATCCGGAATAAGCCGTTCGTGTCTCCAGCAGACCCTCATCATCCAGGGTCCAATTCTCCGCGAGCAGATCCGCCTCGTTGTTCGTGAGTTCCAGAAGTTCACCTTGATTGGGCAACACCCGGTCCGAGGAATCTCTCAACTTCGGACTCATCCAAACCAGGACATCTTCCTCACTCATTCCACCCATGCTGACTCGGGTCGCCGAACCCAGCGAAACGGTACTGTGAACCCCTTGGCCTTCCGCCTCTCTTCGCGCTTCAAGTTCGAGGCTGCTCAGATCGACCGCAGCTCGGGCCACGGTCAAGGCCTCCTCTCGAGGAGCCACCACAACCTGTCCATAGCGCACCTCATCGTCAGGGCTCGTCGCCTTCAGCTCCAGAAGCCCCTCCTCACACACCGAGACCATCCAACCCGTCCCAATCCCTTCTCCATCGAGAGACCACTCCAGTTGGGGAGATTGGCGGTGAAAGAGTCCCTCACCGCTCCAAATCGATGCGGTCGCTGTGGAGCACTCCCCTCCAGCCTCTACGCCCATTGCGGCAATCCGAAAGGGCCCAAGGTCAGACCTTGACACATTAAACTCAGCTCTACAGCCGGTTGTGGCAAGCACCCCGAGCAACGTTGTGGACAGCCTCGACCCCATACGGGGTGTCTATCCCGAGTAGAAGCCGCCGGCCCGTACCCCAAGCTTTTTACCCAAAGCTGGTGCAGGCTCACTGCCTTGGATGGGCTGAGTCTGTATTTCTCGCCGAAACTGCCCCATCCGCTCGAGCGTCTCAACAAAGCCCGCAACTTCCCCTGTGCCCTGCTTGAGAAAATCAGTGAGGGCCTCGTGTTTGTCGATGGCCTCATCGACTTCAGGAGATGACCCCTTGCGGTAGGCGCCGAGCCGAATCAACTCCTCGTTCTCCGCCCAGGTCGCCAGCAGCGCCCGCATTTTGCTTGCATTGGCCTGGTGCTCCGGCTTGGTGATGCTGACCATGACCCGTGAGAGAGACTGGAGCACATCAACGGCCGGGTAGTGACCATGGCTGGCAAGCTTTCTTGAGAGAACAACGTGTCCGTCCACGATTCCTCGAACAGCATCCCCGATCGGGTCGTGGATGTCGTCGCCTTCCACCAGAACTGTGAAAATTCCGGTAATCGAGCCCCCATTGGTGCCAGGCCCTACCCGTTCCAACAGCTTCGGCAGAAGCCCAAAAACGGATGGCGTGTACCCTTTGGTGGTTGGAGGCTCTCCCGCCGCGAGTCCAATTTGACGCTGCGCCATTGCAAAGCGAGTCAGAGAGTCCATCATCATCAGGACGTCTTTTCCCTGGTCACGAAAGTGCTCTGCGATTGCCGCGGCAACGAAAGCGCCTTTGACCTGGAGCACTGGCGAGCGATCGGAGGTAACCACAACGAGAACCGATCGCGCCAAGCCCTCCGGACCCAAGTCACGCTCAATGAACTCTCGGACCTCGCGCCCTCGCTCACCGACCAGACAAATGACATTGATGTCCGCCTGAACATTGCGAGCAAGCATGCCCATGAGAGTGGACTTCCCCACCCCCGAGCCGGACATGACGGCAATTCGCTGTCCTTTTCCAACGGTGAGCATGCCATCCAGAACACGAACCCCTGTCTCCAAGGGCTCCTCGATCAAGGTCCGTGCGAGCGGATCCAAGGCCTTGCCCTCCACCCGACGCTGCTCCATGTTTCGCAGACTTGGCCCGTCGTCCATCGGCCGACCCAACCCGTCGAGAATCCGACCCACCAACTCATCGCCAACATGGATCTTGATGGAACCTTCTACCGTGCTGACCTTCGAACCGAAGGACACACCGGTCAGACTCTCAAGCGGCATCAAGAGGGCGCGTCTGTCGCGAAAACCAACCACCTCACACAGAGTGTCCTCGCCAATACGGCAAAGGCCGCCAACGACAGCGCCGGGAATTTCCGCCTCAGCAAGCGTTCCCACAACCTCGACAACGCGGCCGCTTACTTTCTCGAGTCGAGCCTGGTTGACGGCATGCTGGAGTCCTTCAAAATCAATCATTTCTGATCCTCAAGCCATTCGTCTACTGCAGCACGCAGGCCTGTGAATGCCGTATCGATGCTGGAGGATACCTCTCCACACTGAGCCTCCACCACACAGCCCCCTTCGATGCCCTCATCGGGAATCACACGAATGCTGCGACGCGTCGGCAGATGCTGATCAATCACCTCAAGGTCTTGCGGGCGCACACGGACGGTAATTTCATCGTCACCTGGCAGGCGCTCAATGGCATCCATGACCAACTTCCTCAGGGCTTGAGGGTGGACCGCCAAGGTCTCACCCACAACACGCCTCGCCATGTGAAGAGCAAGCTCCGCTACATCCTCGGAAGACTGGCGAATCAGACGTTGACGAAGTCCATCGAGTTCTTCGACAACAGGACCGAATCGGGCAGCCATCTCAGCATGCCGTTCCCCTTCCTCACGCAGTGACTGGAGCTTTCCAGCCATTTCCGCCATGGCTGCTGCCCGACCGCGCTGAAAGGCTTTTTCCTCGAGCTCATCGAGGGCCTCTTGGGAGAGTGTCTCCTCAACCTCAGCCTCCAGAGCATCGAGTGCATTGGCCACCTCAGACGGGACGGAGGGGGTCGGTTCTTCGGCAGCCGAGGGGATGGCTTCCCCCATGCCGGCATCGTGATCGTCTTCCGAGGTGGAAGCCTGAGATGGCTGGTCCTGCTGCAGTGTGTCGAGACTCGGCTCCTCCACTGCTGATGGGTGTTTTCCAAATGGCGTGGTTGATCGAGCAGCCGGATGCTCGACCACCTCACCGCCCTCCGAGTCCCCGTCTTTGACCGTACCCAAGAGCTCCACATCGTCGGTGGACGCCATGTAGGTCGCTCGTTTGAAGGCCCGCGCATCGGGAGCCCACATGGGAAGAAACTCGCCAGCCATCGTCTACACCATCTCGTCGGCCTCGGGGCCAACTGGAAGGAACAGAACGCCTTCGTCGTGCAGACGCAAGGCCGTTTCCACAATGTTCTCCTGAGCCCGGTCCACCTGGCTTTTTGGGGTACGGCCCATGATCTCGATTTCCTCAGAGAGGTCCTGCGCAGCACGCTTGGAGAGGTTGCTGAAGAACAACTCTTTCATCATGTCGTCTGCGCCCTTGAGTGCCAAGAGAAGATCTCCACGATCCACCTCTCGGAGAAGCGCCTGAACGCCACGAAAGTCGAGAACCTTGAGGTCTGTGAAGACCACCATGCGCCGTCGAAGGGTCTCGGAGAGCTCCTTGTCGAACTTGGCGAGCTTGGCGAGGAGAGGCTCAGTGAGATTCTTGCCGAGACGCCCGAGGACTTGAGCCGTGCGATCCATTCCCTTGATGGACCAGCGGTCCATGCCCTCGTCTTCCAGAGCCTTCCGCATCGCGGACTCTACGTCGTCTGCAAGCTCTCCAGGAATCTGGGAGAGCTTTGCCATCCGAACCGCCAATTCATACTGCTCCTGTTCGTCCATTTCGTGCATCACACGGGCCGCGTTGTCGGTTCCCATCATCATCAGGGCGACAGCCTGCGTCTGAGGATGTTCATCCTTCAACAGTGCCGCGACTGCTGGAGCAGGTTTACCACTGATGTAGTCCTCAAAGTCAGTGGAGAGCTCTCTCTTGAGGGTTCCACTCACCCGGTCACGACGCTCACCATCAACCAGCTCGGGAAGCACGCCGAGCGCAAAGTCCCGTCCGGTGCGAGGCAGAATCGCAAGCTCATGAAGATCGCGGACAAAATCTGCAACAACCGACTCGATGATCGTCGGCTCTACCCTCTCCATTTCCGCCATCGACATGCCGATCTCTCGAATCTCATCGGTCGAAAGGCGCTCCAACAAAAACCGCGCAACGGTCGGGTCCAGGTACATGACCAGGATTGCCGCACGGTGGGCGCCGGTGAGCTCCGACGGAAAAGGGACTTGCATTGCGGGAAGAGCCATCTCTTACTCCTATCCGTGACGTGTCCAGAGGCGGATGACCTGAGCCGCTGCCTCGGATTCACGTTCAATCAGTCGGTTGAGGTCACCGGCGTCAACCGACTCGTAGTTGTCCACGAGCTTCCGGAGACGGGTCACCAGGTCGGCCCCACTCTGATCTTCTTCCTCGACATCCGACTCGGCAGACACAGCACTCTCCTCCTCAATCGGAGCAAGCTGAGCCATCACGGGGCGGACAATGTAGAGGAAGAAGAGCACAAGTCCGAGAGCGGAGAGGAGGTAGCGCATCCAGTTTCCACTGGAGAACATGCTTCCACCGCTTGCCTCGATGAGTTCGGCTTTCATGAAAGGAATAAAGGTAACTTCGACCAGGTCGTTTCGGGTGTCATCCGCACCCACTGCCGCACGCACGGCTGCGTTAATTTGAGCCTCAAAGTCTTGTACGGTCTTGGTCTGGGAACTTGCGGCCAGCTCTTCAATACGGCTGGAGTTGACCTGTACAGCCACCGAGAGACGCTCAACGCCACCCGCCGTCATCCTGCTGACTTCCTCCACAGTGGGATAGGCATAGTTGAAGGTCGAGGAGGTCGACTCCGAGGCCTGTGAGCGCCCGTTGTTTCCGGGGCGCTCCGTCTGGTTGGCATCCACACCCGGAACTCCGCCTGTGGAAGCGTCCTGTGTGGAGTTTTCAGACATCTGCTCCGAAATCAGGGCCTGAGCGTCCGTGTTGATCGTCTTGGAGACCTTCTCGGATGAAGTCAGGTTCAACTCGACTGAGGTGGTCACCGCAAAGTCGGCTCCGTAGCCCAGAACGGGGAGCAGAGCGTTTCGTACAGAAGATTCGTACTTGCTCTCGAGCTGGCCGCGGTACTCCGCAAGTTCACCCACTTCGCCACCACGACCGTTCACGCCGGTCGAGCCGCCATCGTGGAGCAGCGAACCGTCCTCGTCCACCAGCGAAATCGCGTCGGGAGTCAGACCATCCACCGAGCTCGCGACGAGATTCACGATGCCTTTCACCTGAGCGGAGGACAGCTTCATTCCAGGAACCATCCGCACCAAGACACTGGCCGTGGCGGGACGCTCCTCTCCAAAGTAGGTGCCTTCTTCACGAGGCACGATGGTCACACGCGAGCCGGCAACGGCCTCGATCTCATTGATCATGCGGGCGATGTCTCCCTCACGGGCTCGCGTGAAGGCCCAATCTTGCTGCCCAGGAGTCAGAACCTTGGGCATCTCAGACACATCGGTCAAGCTGGGAAGTACATCAACAGAAGAGGCCAGGACCCAGGCTTGTCCCATCGCAGAATCCGGAACACGAAGCTCGGTTCCGTCGTTGGATACCTCGTAAGGAACACCTTCCGCCTCAAGAGCGCCAGCTACCCGGCGGACTTTGTCCATGCTCTCGCCCGAAACAAGTGGGACGTAGGTGGTTTGCGAAGCCCAGACACCCACGAGGACGAGCATCAGAATCGCTCCTGAGCTCGCACCAATCAAGATCTTTCGCGCTCTGGAATCGAGCTTTCCGTAGAACTCTTGCAGCTGTTGGAGAAACTTCGACAAGTGACTATTCCTTTTGGGGTCCAGATCGATATCGGTCACTTGTCTTTCCGCTTTAGCAGCGATTTAATTTTTTTTTATTTTTTTTGAAAAAAGACGTTTGACCAACAAAAAACGCCCAACCAGTTTCCTGGAAGGGCGCTTTCAGACAGAAAAAATAATCAGATCGTCATGTTCATGATGGTCTGGTAGGCATCCACCACTTTGTCGCGCACACTCACCATTGTCCTCATCGCGACATCGGCTTGTTGCAGCTTGATCATGGTGTCATGGATGTTGACGTTTTCCCCACTGGCGAGCTCGGCGAGGGCCGTGTCCGCGGTGTGCTGGGCGCCATCGACGCGACCTACAGCAGCATCCAGGTGCTCGGCGAAGGCGTTTTGGGCCTGAGTCTGCGACAGTCCATTCGTCACCTGCGTTCCCAACTGGGCGCTGGATATTCCGGCTAGTGCTTCAATTGCCATGCTTACCTCCCGATCTCGAGGGCCTTCATGGCCATTTCACGTGTGAGGTCGACGACCTTGAGGTTCGCCTCATACGAGCGAGCAGTGGTCATGAGATCGACCATCTCCTCGAGCACGTTGATGTCGGGCAACTCCACGTAGCCATCTTCATCCGAGTCCGGATGGGACGGGTCGTAGATCTTCTTAAACTCTGCAATGGTCTCGACACCGCTGACTTCTACCGACGCCAGGTTTCGATCCAAAGCGTCACCAAAGGGGTCAACTGAAGCCGCCTCAAAAACAGGGACACGACGCTGATAAGGCGTCCCATCTTCCGTGCGTGTGGTCTTGGCGTTGGCCATGTTCGACGCAACCGTCTGAAGACGCAAGCGCTGAGCTGCCAATCCCGAGCCAGAAATATTTAAAGTATCTAAAAGATCCATTTAGGCACCCCCATCAGCCCTTGCCATCAGTCGCAGCGTAGCGGAGAATTGCAAGTCGGGAAGACACACCTCTCACCACTGCCCCATAGAGCAAGGAGTTTGCAGAAATACGGGCCATCTCTCGTTCAGCAACCACGGAATTGCCATCCTCGGACCAGGGCGGAGCCTCAATCTCATCCACTTTGGGATTGGAGAGCGTCCCCTCTCCCGCGATGTGACGGGTGTCCGTCATGGCCATTCCAACATCTTCCTTGACCCGAAGAGCATCGCCCAAGACCTCATCGAACGGGATGAACTTGGCCTTGAAATCCGGTGTGTCCGCATTCGCTAAGTTTGTGGCACTCAACGCATGCTGTTTGGAACGAAGGTCTAGAACGTTGTGAAGACCGGTGTACAGTTTATCGAAAAGAAAGTCAGACATTTGCCCTCCCTCGGGCATCGATCCCGAATCGGACAGTCATCCAAGAAGTTGAGAACTTTTTTTATTTTTTCTGCGACACCGTCCTTACAGGCCGCATCGGTTCTCTTTTCTACTCCAGTCGCTTTCGAAGCTCCTGCTCGAACTGGGCGTCTTCTACGGCTTCTTGGCCGAGCGAGGCCCAGAGGTCGTCGTAGGATTCCAGGGCGTCCTGATACATCGGCTCCACCGGAGAACCGGCCTCTCGCGCAGCGATCGCAGCGAGGTAGGTGGCGTAGCGCTTGTGGAGTTCATCATCGGAACGACCGGCTCCATCCGCAGCAGCGGCAAGGGCTTCCTCGGGACGCCCTTCCGACAGCAGGCACCTCGCCAGAGCAATGTGAACCCGTCCGTCCAGAATGTCATCGGGTGCCTGTCCAGGCAGTGCTGATGCCAGCTCTTGGAGACCCGGAAGAGCCTCTGCACACCGATCATCGCCTGCGTACATGAGAGCCAAGCGTCCCACCGCTTCCATGCGAAACTCCGGATTGGCCATTGCCGTCTCATAGGAAGCCTTGGCCTTGTCGAAATCCTCCAAGGCTTCATAGGAACGGCCCTCGTAAATGGCAACCGGAGCACGGGCCTCTCTGAATCCGCGAATCCGACGCATGTAGGCCGTTGTTTCCAGGGCCTCAAGAGGACGTCCGGTTTTGACGTAGAGACGCACCAGATGCAGGAGTGAGGGGATGTTTTCCACCTCCTGCTGAGAATGAATGGTGAAGACCTCGCGCTGGACATTGAGGGCGTAGCCATACAGCCCAAGCTCCTCGTAAGCCGCTGCAACCCCTTCCAGTTGCGTGGTGTCATCCACAAAACCTCGAAGCTTTGTTCGGTAATAGTCTCGATAGAATGCGACCTGCTCAAGACTTCTTCCCTGCCGTTGCAGCAGACTCAGTCGACGAGAAATAATTCGCCAAAGACGTTCCGGAACATCACTGAACTCGACAATCCATGATTGGCGATCCAGCAGACTTGCCAGGTGTTCGGCTGCTCCCGCAGTATCCCCGAGGGCTTCCGCAATTTGTGCGAGCAGGTAGCCTGCCTCCGCACCCGCTCGGTCTCGTTTCTTGGCCTCAATGTAGAGCTTTGGTACGGCACCGGCCCACTCCCGGGGCCCCTGCTCCACCAAGTGGGTCATGTGCTGACGGAGGTAGAGGATGTCCCCAAGCTCGCCGTCAGTTCCGACGTAACGCCAGGCTTCGCGAGCCCCCGGGATGTCACCATGCGCAAAAAGAGCATCTCCGAGGTTGAGAAGCGC
>JAYXVV010000120.1:0-28415 GCA_036021505.1 Myxococcota bacterium
AGCGTTCGACTTGCATGTGTTAAGCCCGCCGCTAGCGTTCGCTCTGAGCCAGGATCAAACTCTCCAGTTTGAAATTCCTTAAACTCTATTGAATCAAACGAGAACTATTATCTATTTTTCAAAGACCGACGGGACAGGTTTTACGTCCCTCGATTTGTGATCAGAAGGGTCTTCTGACCTCAAGCCCCCGCCTTTTATCGGCACCCTTTCGAGGCGTCAAGCGAAGCGACGGCTTTTTTCTCAAACAGCGCGTTTCGAGCCCAAAAAACACTCGAAACCGACTCCGATGCGTCCGTCTATTCCACGGATTCATCGTTGAGGTGACCGTCTGCATCGCCCAGCAGATCGTTGAAGCAACCGGGGTCGTCCACATCGACAAAAGTGTCCGAATCGTTGTCGATGCCATCCGAGCACTCCGTCAGGAATCCTTCCACAGCCTCTGCTGCTTCATCCCAGTAGTTGGGCCCAACCTCGCAGCCCGGGTCGTTGGCGTCGATGTAGCCGTCGCCATCATCGTCTGTGCCGTTGGTGCACTGTGAGCGGTACTCCGGCTCTTCAGAATCCGTCAGCGCTCCCTCAGCGGCACAATAGGGATCCAAGGCGTCGGCGTCCCCGTGGTCATCGTTGTCCACGCCATCATTGCAGGCGGTGTCCGTAAATCCGTCGAGTTCAAGATCCGTTCCCGTGGTGCAGCCCGGGTCCGCGGCATCGATCCAGCCGTCGAGGTCGTCGTCGAGGCCATTGCTGCAGGTGTACTCGGCCTCGTCCAGGCCGAGCTCTAAGCCGTTGTCCGACTCACACTCCGTGTCATCGCTGTCGATCCAGCCATCGCCGTCGTTGTCGACTCCATCCACGCAGGGATCCGCACCCTCAATGTCGTCATCAGGACCCGTACAGTCCTCGTCTTGGCCGTCGATGAGACCGTCTCCATCGTTGTCCACCCCATCGGAACAGGCACAAGCAGCGGCGAAACCGTTGTCAGCTGTGCAGTACTGCACAGTAGACTCCGTGGGCTCATCGCCAGCACAATCCGGATCCAGGTCATCGGCCCAGCCGTCGCCATCGTCATCGAGGCAGTTGCTGCAGATGTCTCCCTCAACCGGAGTGTCCCAGTCGAAGAAGCCGAAGTCGCCGGTCACATACGCAAAGACCACAACAGGCGGCTTGCTCTCGTCATCCAACTGGACATCACCTTGGAAACCCGGGGCAGCTACCGCGTACTCCGTCACTCGGTCCACCGTCACCACGACATAACCCCACTCGCTCTGACGGCTGTCTCCATAGGTGTAGCGACCGTTGCCACCCTGAGGGCCTTGTCCCTCACCACCCCAATCCGCGCTTGCGAAGGGCATCTGATAGAGAATTTCTGTGGGCAACTCCACCGAGCTTTTTCCGGTGGCGTTGTCGTAGTTGTTTTTGTCCTTGACGGTGATCGAGGCCCGCATCGGGTACCCCTCTCCACCCAGCCACCCCATAGAGAGGTAGGTCAGGCTGACACGAACATAGGTGTTCGCCGAGAGGATGGTGTCGTCAACCTGAGACAAGTTGTTCAGGTCGGCCGGCTCCCATTCGAAGCGGAGTGCTGTCTCGTCGAGTGTGGTGTTTCCATCACCATCGTCGTCAAAGCAGCCGTTCATGCCACCGCCAACCGACCAGAGGTTGGGGAGGTCTCCCAGGTTGTCGAAACCTTCAGCCGCCTCGACAATGATGGGTTTGGGCAGCTTCAGACGCTCGGCATCGATTCCAGCGTCCTCGAGAGTGAGGTCGACTTTAGCCGCCTTTCTCACGCCGTTGTTGGCCGTTGTGCCAGCAAAGAAGTTCTTTCCGATCGGCCAGGCCGCAGCGTACTCGAAGGTGTGGGCCTCGCCGAAGTCCACGGTCTCGCAGAACTGCATGGTGTCCAAGGGGAAGATCAGGTTGTCCTCCGGGAGACAATCCTCCACAGCCGGGTCACAACAGGAAGCCTCATTGGCTTCCTCCAAGATGGATCCCGAGCCGGGCACCACTGAACCGGGCGCCATTCCCGGACCACCAATGTAGTCCCACGACACCTGAGAGCTCAGGTCCGAACACCACTCTTCCCCTTCCCAGGTGGCGGTGTTCTGGAGCATAAAGTTGGATCCCTCATCGGTCTCCGAGTCATCAACGGTAAAGCGGAGATCGTCGATCACAAAGCTGAGGTAGGGAAAGCTGACCTGCCCGGGGGTCTCCAGCGCCCACTCGTCTGAGGAGACGTCAATGCCGGCGAAATAGCCCACACTGGGGGTGTGAATCCGAGGGAAAGCAAACTGGAAAAACTCCGACGAAGCCTCGAGACCCGAAAAGCCCGTGTAGGTGATGGTGTCACACCCCACATCGAGATCGTCAGCGCCGCCGTAGCAGCTGTTCCAGTAGTTGGTTGCGACGATGTAGCCGACCTCATTTTCGTGGTACAGCGCTCCCATTTCGTAGGTGTAGGCATCGGCCGCCTCCGCGACACCGGTAGGGGTGGCTACTGCGATGTCCACAGCGCCGCCCTGGATCGGACCTCGCGGGGTACGAATGGCGAGCTCATTGTCACTGACCGAGAGCACCTCGGCATTCAGTGAACCAAAGTAGACCACCACGCTGTTGGGGTCCTCGCCAAAGTTGGATCCCGTGAGAATCACCTCTTGTCCACCGACGTTGCCGTATTCAATCTCGTCGCCCTCTGCGAAGCCGGAGATCGAGGGCGCCTGCCCAGCGCCATCGTAGTAGGCATCGCGCTGCCCACTGCAGGCCGCGAGCACGAGAAGAGGAAGAGCCTTGCTTGCGTTCTTGAAAATCATGTTCCTGTCCCCCCCTTACTGCTGAACCCAGAAGCGGCCCATTTTGATGGCGCTGCTTCTCAGGAGAATCGGGGAAATTTCGCGACGGAGAAGGTTTTGATCCCGAACATCGGGAACGGTCATGGTCTGCTGATTGGCCCGGCCGATGGTGAACAGGGAGCCTGCAAACCCCTTGGTCTGCGCATAGTCATAGGCTTCCTGAATGTGCTCCATGGTCAGGTCGAAGGACCCATCATCCTCAAGGAGGCAACTGACCTCCGCGAGGAGGTAGTTGGGGTCACCCTGTAGCGTGGGCACGATCTCGGTAATGTTGCCGTTGTCGTCCACCTTGCCAAGCGCGGGGTCGAACACGTAGGAGATGTTTTCCTCATCCTCGCACGGCAGCACCTCTCGAGTTCCATCGGGAAGCTCACCCGCTACCAAGCCGTTGCTGACTGCGTTGTCCCAACGGTCCGAAATCTTCTTGGGTGTGTTCTCTGCTGTGGTCACAACGCGCTCCACTACGAGGAACTCATCTTCGGGGTCAACTTCGCCCAGGAGACGGATGTTCAGGACCACCTGCCCATTGGCTTCCTCGCCGCCTGGAAGCCATTCGATTCCCACGGTGCCGTCCTCGGCATCCCAGGGTCCCGTGTACACCTGTCCAGGAAGGAAGGTCTCCGCAGGTGGAAGGGTCGGCTGCTCATCACAAGCAGCGAGCTCCACTTCCGAGGGGTCATCAGCGCCCCGGAAAAAGCGCATGCAACTCGCTTGATCGCCGTCCGCTGCAAGCTCGAAGCCCGAGGAATCCCAGAGCGGGCCGCTCCAGGACAGCCGCACTCCGCCCATCAGGTCCGGAAGCACCAAAGGAGCATTGTCGGACACCGATGCGCTGGGAAGCGGAATCGACGAAACAGGGGCTTCTGCTGGGGAGATGCCCCCCGGGAAGCTGAAGGTGACTTCACTGCCGGCCTTGTAGTTCGGATGCCGGAGGATCTCCGAGAGCATGTCCTCAGGGTTGTTGGAGTCGCCGGGAAGGTAGCGCTGAATCGAGCTGTTCTTCCAGGTCTGAACCGACTGGTAGTACACAAAGACGTCTTGCATATCTGGTGGATACACCTCAGGAACACGATCGATCTCGAAAACCGTTTTCTCTCCGGTCTCGGCGTCCGCGACCGACTCAAACCGAACCTGGTTGCCAACGTCTGCAGTCCGCGATGCCAAAAAGGCCTGTGGTTCGAAATTGGTCCAGCAGTTGTCGGGAACTTGGGGTGGAATCCCCAGAAGACCGTGGTGGGCGTCCGGAGCAGGCACCTTGTCCTGGAAGATGAAACCCATACCGAAGATGGTGCTGTAGGGCGGAGCAAAGAACATCATGCCGGGATTGACTTCCTCGTGGGAGGAGAACCCTGCTCCGAGTGATGCGAGACTTAGCGCCCCACCCGCCATTTCAATGTGGTCGTACTCCACAAAGCCGCCATACGACTCGGGAGAGGGACCGATGTTGTCGGGATTCTGTCCGACGCCCACATACTTGACGTCCGCCTGTTCTGCTGGACGCCCACAGGCAACGCTAAACGCTGCAACACTGAGAAGAATTGAAGTTTTCATGATCGGTTCCCCCTACCAGCTGGTGCCAATTCCAACGTAGACCCGAACGCCTGCGGGCTCGGTTTCATTGGAGAGTGAGTCACCCACTGTGGAGCTAGTGTTGTCGATGATGTCGTCGCCGTCCACATCGGAGAGTCCGCGGACCTCGTTGAAGCCATAGGCCACCCGAGCGAAGCTGTTCCAATAGCGGTTGTTGAAGAGAGCCGCTGAGACACGAAGCTCAAAGCCTGCGTCGTAGAGCAGCGTATCCGTAAAGTTGTCCGCCTCGGGATAGGCTGCGCCGTCTTCTGAAGCGGGTGCATTCTTGTAGGCCTTGTCCACAAATGGGACCTCCCGAACAATGTCGTCCGGGTTGCGAGCCACGCGCTCATCGAAGGCGTTGGTGTAGTAGCTTCCGGGCTCCGATGGGGGCCGGTAAGACCACAAGTTTCCTGCCGTAGCAAAGAACTGTCCATAGATGTCGTTGATGAATGCAGGCCCCATCTTCCTCGACAGTCGTGTCGCAATCGGGAAGCGATAAGCCATGTTCAGAATCGCCATGGTCTCACCCGAGAGCGCCCCTCCGGGATAGCCCGCGAACTGGGTATTCGGATTGATGGAACCCGGTCCCCAGAAATACGGGTGACGGCCACCTGCACGAAACTCGTCGTTTGTCTGTACGTTCCGATCGATCCAGCCCAGCTGCAGGTTCATCTGGAGAGTGGGATCCCCCTGTGGCTTCTTTCGCCACTTGTTGAGGAGGTCCGGAACAGGGAAGAATTCGGTGTAGGTGAACTCGAAGCTGTTGAAGTTGTAGGCATCCAGCAACTCACCGTCATCCACATCCACACCGCCGTACGCGTCATAGACAAGATCCGTCCAACCGTGGGTGTAGATGAAGTCCAGACTGCGACCACTGCGTGGGTTTGGATGGTTGTAGTAGTACTGGGAGACGGTGGAGTAAAACGCCGCCAAGAACCCATAGGCCTTGTTCATGTAGGGGTTGACCGCAATGTCATCGGCACCCTTGAAGCCATAGGTGATTCCTCCCAAACCTGTTCTCAGCCCGAGCGCACCAATGCTGTAGTCCATGGCGATCATTCCGACGTTGGCAGCCTGGTAGTTCTTGCCCTCGATGACCGTCTGGTCATCGGTAGTGGTTGGATCATCGTCTTCATCAAGTGCAATTCCATAGTCGTACTTGCTCTCGATGTGACGGGCCATCAGCGAGATGTTGGGACGCCACTTCTGGAAGAGGTATTGACCCACAAGGTCAACGTCCTCCCCGAACATCGCATCGCCGTAGAAGAGGTGCTCCTCCGCGAAGTCGATGAGCAAGAAGGTCGCACCTGCCTGCAGGCCCCAGTTGGTGAGGCTGTCGTTGTTGAAGCGCAGCGACGGGCTGACGCTCGGCGCAATCAAGCTCGCCCATGGGGAGTACGGCACCGTGACCTCTGCATAGCGCGTGAGGTCTTCCGAATGCCCAAGGAACTCCTCCACCTCCGAGGCTCTCGGAGAGGTGTTGAAGTGATCCGAGGCGTCCTGATTCATAAACTCGGACTTGTGGAGGCCGTAGTTCTTGTAGCCGTGGGCGGTGTAGTATTGGTAGAGCAGGTTTCCGTCAGGCGTGAGGTGCGGAGACATGGCGCCGCCGTAGACGTTGGTCAGCTTCTCCGTTTCACCCGTCTCGGGGTCCATTCGGTAGATGTTGAACACCTGCCCCACGTCGGCGCTGAAGTAAATCATGCCATCGTTGCCCCAGTGGGCATCGAACTCCTCCCAGCCATCCCAGGTCAGCGGCCTCAGGCCCGTACCGTCCGCGTTGATGACCCAAAGATCGTTGTGGAAGTTTCGGAACATCGTGAACACAAGCTGGCTTCCGTCCGGCGACCAATCCACCTGCTGCATCCAGGTTCCATCCGCAAAGGTGGTCAGGTGCTTCTTCTCTGAGCCGTCCAGGTTGATGGTGACCAGATTGGTCGTTCCATCCGTGTACTCAAAGTAGGCCACCTTCTGTCCATCGGGACTGGCAGCGGGCTCCATGCCTCGCTCGGTGTTGGGGATGATCTGGAAGGCGCTGTCGTTCCAGCGCCTCGTGCGACCCACCCGCTCTGGTGTGAAGCTGGTGTACTCCCGACCATCCTCATCCCGAGCGTACTCGTCGATGTCGATGACCATGATGTTCTTCCAGTCGTAACCGTCCCAGTTGGTCGTAATCCGGGTCCGCCGCTGCCACATCGGGCGCATGCCGTTCTCGTTTCCAGTCACCACTACAGCACGGCGTCCGGGAACGAAGTCCCATCCGTGCCCAAACTCCATCGGGAGCGACACGGAATTCTCCCGAGCAGTCTGCTGGACGTCCGCATCGGAAGAGTAGTGCCCGCCAAAGGGGTACCAGTGAGACTCCGGATACTCCGAGATGGTCAATGCCCCTCGGTTGTTCGAACCAACAAGCGTACCGTCCTCGTTGTAGTGAGGGTAGTAGTTGAAGACGCCCGTTGCTTCCTTTGCGCTCTCGCGATCACGGAGCCGCTTTCCGAGCCACTTGTCTCGCCCTGCAGGGTCACGGTAGTCCCAGTCAGGCCGAGCCGGGAGCATCTCGCTTCCAAGATGCTCTCCTTCTTCTTTGATTCGGTCGCGCAGCGCGGTGTAGCGCTCCATCAAGTAGGCTGACCAATCGTTGTAGAGCGTTTCCGCGTCTACACCCGTGACCTCTTCGACCACATCGTCCCAGTTCAGGCGCCACTTCTTTCCGGACTCGATCGCAAAATCTGCGAAGGTCTGCGGGCCGAATCGCTCGCGGAGATAGAGGGCAAAGGAATAGCCCTGCTGGTAGCCACGCTCTCCATCAAATCCGGACTTTCCGATTCGAGTGACCCACTCTTCGTAGGTGAGTTGGCGATCCTCCAGAAAGGTCATTCGAATGTTGTGGTCACGCGCAGCAGTCCACCAGTTGTATCCCGTCTCCTCAGACCAGTACTCCGCTCCGCCCTCTGCCCACCAGAAGGGGTCCGAGTCCATCAACGAAAAGCTCACACCGGCATCGGTGTTCAGAATTCCATTGGAGTAGAGGCCTCCGATCTCGATTCCACCAGTACCCTCGCCAAAGGGCGTGTTGGCCTTGAGCGACACCACGTGTGCAAACTCGTGAACCAACACGTCGGAGAACCACTCCATGCGGCCGCGCATGCGGTAGAAGTAGCCGCCCGGGTTGGCCGAAATTTCAATGATGTCCCACGAGGGAATCGTGAAGCCTTGGAGGTAGTCCGTGTGGTTCAGCATGACGATATCGACACGCTCTTTGAGGAAGTAGTTGAACTCCTCGCACATCGGCTGCCACATTTCTTCCGCCACCGCTGCGGTCTTGCGAGCCGACCACTCGGTGGTGAAGTAGTGGGAATTCCCTTCTTCTTTCGACTCTTTGCTCACCGCGTAGTGAACATTGAAATGCTCAGTCTCAATGGTGAACCACTCCAAATCCGGGTGGTTGTACTCCGACCAGAAGAGCTTTGCCTCCGCGTCCATCGAAAGCGTTCCAACGGATGCCACCATCGCCGCTGTGGCGAGCTTCATTTTGTTGTTCATAAGAGCCATCTCAGTACCGTGCCTTCAGGGCGACCGTATACGTGTTGCCTACAGTGGGATGCAGATCCTCAAGCGGGAAGAACATCAGGTCCTCACCCATGAGCGGAATGCTCGCGCCCAACTCCAAATCAAAGTTGCGGTTGTAGTGCACCACAACAGCGGTATCGACATCGAGGTAGGTGCCCGATGAGCCCGCGACCGTTTCCAGCTGACCATCCGGGGTGAGCCCTCCTGAGGTCGTACCCGCCTGGGCATCGCCCTGAACCATCATGCGCCCCCCTGCCTTGAGCGCGATGGGACCCAACTGAGCGATGGCACCCAAGCCACCGTACACGCGATTGCCCGGCTTGAAACGGCCAGCACCCTGGCCCTCCTCTGCCTGTACCAACCACTGCACCAAGCCCGAGAACCGGTTGACGAAACCAAAGTTTCCTTCCACTGCGAGAGAGCCCAGCTGCCGCTTGGCTCCGAACTCCACGGTGAGGTCATGAGAGCCCGTGGTTGTGACAAAATCGCGAAGCGTCGATGGGCCCGCGATGGTGGAGCCGGGAGACTCGTTTCCAGCCGGCGACTTGAGGTCGACACGAAAGACCACAGAGGTGGTTGGAGCCTTCTGCTCAAAGAGCGAGAAAATCACACCGAAGTTTGGGTCTCCGAGGTGAAACGCCGAAGTATCGGTGCCGTAGTCCTCATGGGTGAGGCTCATGTAGTGCATCGGCACAGAAAGGTAGATCTCCGAGTTCGGGCTGAACCCGTACCGAAACCCGATCCGCTCCGTGGTGTAGAGCCAGCTCGCAGAGTCAAAGGCCACGGCCTCGCCTTCTGAACTCCAGTAGGCATCTGCCTGCTTGACGTCCGCGCTGAGGGTCATCTCCATCCAGCCCTTCGGCAGCATAAGGGAGCGACCCACCTCACGCGCCGCGAGTGGTGACTGCATGGTTTTACTTTGCCAAGCAGTGGCCTCAGCAACGGAAGGGACAAACAAAACGCAAGCAACGCCTGCGACCAAAAACCTCATGGGGTCTCCTCGGAGTGTACCTGGAAGTAACGGGGCCCCATAACCCGGATCGATCAAAATGGCGGGGAAATGCTCAGACTGTCACTTCGCACGCGAGTGCCGGTGCACTTTAAACCCCGTGCTCCTTTTGCATGGCCTACACTCTGATGCTATCCCGTCCGCGCAGGAGCACTCATGCACAAGAGCCTCTTTGTTGGTCTCGCCTTGGGCGGCTCTCTCGCCGCCTGCGAAATGATTCCCGGTGCCGTGGATTTCAGTTCGGTCTCCCTGGCGGGTCAAGACATCCGCCTGACCATCATGCACACCTCTGACATTCACTCGAGGGTGCTCTCCTACGACTACGACCCGACCTTTACTGACCGCGAGCTGGGACTTGGAAAATGCCAAGGCCCCTACGGCGGCATGGACCGGATGGCCTACATCCTGAAGAGAGAACGTGCGAATGCTGGCCGGTCCCTCCATCTGGACTCCGGAGACTGCTTTCAGGGTGCCATCATCTTCAACGAGTTTCAGGGTGAGGCAGAAGTCCGCAGCATGACGGAATCTGGACTCGACGCAGCCGTCATCGGCAACCATGAGTTCGACCACGGCGCCCACAACCTGATGGCCAAGGCTTCAGCGCATTCCGGCTACGACATGCTGGCCGCCAACTACGACTTTGAGAGCTCAGATCAACCCTGGGCATCCGAGCTCGAGCGGGTCAGCCTCCCCTCGACCCTCTACAGCCTCGATGGTTTGGATGTGGGTGTGATTGGGATGGCCAACCTCTCTTCTCTCAACTCCATCCACGACGAGGACAACTCTCTTGGTGTTCGCGTGCTTGATGAGTACCGAGTCATTCCAAGCGAGGCCGCCAAGTTGCGAGCAATGGGCGCCGACATCATCGTCGTGCTCTCCCACATGGGGCTCGATGACGACATCGAGTTCGCTCGACGCCTGCCCGAGATTGATGTGGTGATCGGCGGACATCACCATGTGGCCATCGATCCGCCTCTGGTGGTGACCAATGAGGTCACAGGAAAACGAATTCCTGTCGTGCATTCTGGCGCCTTTGCGAAGTTCGTAGGTCGCCTGGACCTCGTTGTCCGGGATGGCGAAGTGCTGTCTCACAGCTACACGTTGTTCCCCATCGATCGCAACGTCCCGAGCGATCCGGAGGTTTGGGACCTTCTCAATGAGTACAAAGAGGCCCTCGACTACCAGTACGAGACCACACAAGTCATCGGCGAGGCGAAGCGTACCCTCACGCGCTACGGCTCCATCGGTGGCGACTCCATGCTCGGAAACTTCACCGCAGAGGCGATGCGCTCTTGGCCTGGTGTTGAGACCGAAATCGCCATCACCAACACCCTGGGAATTCGCTCCAATATCGGACGAGACCCCGACGACATTTGTGGTGATGTGGGTGACGACGCCACCTGGCCCATTACCGTCGACGACCTGTTCAACTCCATGCCCTTCGACAACACCATCACCACGATGTTCCTCTCCGGCCGAGAGGTCCAAGAGGTGCTGGACTATGTCTCCGCTCGCTCCTCCGAGCGAGGCTGCAATTCCCAAGCACAGGTCGCAGGAATCCGCTTCACGATGAATTGCCGCGATCTCGTGGCCGAGGACATCTACATCAACGGAAGCCCCCTGGATCCCAACGGAACCTATGAGTTGGCCACCAACAACTACATTGCTCACGGTGGATCCGGCTTCAGCATGCTGGAGAGAAACACCACTCAGTTCGATACCGGAATCTCGATCCGAGATGTCGTGAGAGCCGCGATCACCAACCACTACACCTTGCCCAAAGATACTGACGGCGATGGAGAGGAGGATGTATGCGTCGAAGATGGACGAATCTTGCCCTTCTTCTAGGGGCAACGGCCTGCCAGCAACAGGTCGACGACACTCGGACCGGGGCCGCCTTCATTCGGGTGGCTCTCGGGGAAGGAACGGCTGTCGGCAGTGAGGAAATGCCGCTCCCCTTCTCCTCTGAGGAAACCCCCGTTGCGATTTCTGTGGAGGTCCTTGACCACAATGGAGACCGCCTCGAGTTCAATGGAACACTCGCGTTGAACGTTCGGCCAGGCTCCCTCACCGGGGCACCCTACATTTCAGCAAACAACGGCACCTGGTCCGGAGTTGTCGGCATCAAGAATGGCTTCGGACCCACGCGAATCTGGGTCACAGACAGCGCACCACTCGGGGGCGAAGCCGAACCCTCCTTCGCAACGGGCGTCAGCGATCCGCTGAACTTTCGTATCCCTACGATCGGCGAGATGAATCGAACCGACGATCACGAGACCAACCAACTCCAGAAGGAATTCGCCGAGATTCGGGTAGACGATCGCAACGTTCGGGTCACCGCTGTGGGCACATCGGGCTTCTGGGTCAGCGACCTCGATGACGCCGAGGGTGAGCACAACAGCCTATTCATCTACACCTTCTCCAAGCCCGACAATGACGTGGAAGTCGGCAAGCGTCTCACCCTTTTGACAGGCAACAACCAGGAATACCTGGCGACCACCCAAATCTCCTTCCCGACCTACGAAATCAGTGACGAACCCGCCATCACCATGCCGGAGCCCGCCGTGCTCGAGAGCTCGCTGTGTGGAATGACCGACCTCCTCGAAGGATACGAATCGGGGCTTGTCCAACTCGAGGGCGTTGAGGTCCCGAGTACTTTTGGAACCAACAGCTCCGACGAGGACTATGCGGACTACCTGGCCTACGGTCAGTGGCCTGTCACACACGGAAGTGGTTGCACCTTCTACATCAACTCTGCGGTTCCCTGCCCCGATTTTGTTCCAACCAACAGCCTCTATCTTCCCGAGATCAAAGGCCTGCTCTCCGAGATCTGGGACAAGTGGGTGGTGAACATTCGAGGTGCGGAGGACCTGCCTGCCGGACTTTGTTCGGCACCCCAGGGTCCTGGCTTTGAAGACTACGACCCCGCCCCATCCATGCCCCTACCTCGCGAACGTCCCTCGACCCGGATTAACAAATGACCCCGATACTCGCCCTCGCACTGATTGCTCCTGCCCAAGCCGGCGACTTTATGGACGTCTGGATCACCACGGCTGTGGAGGACACCAACATCAATGCCGGTCCCGGTGATTACTCACCCAGCGCGAACTTCGTGATGCGCGGCAACCGCACCTTTTTCGAGGACTACGAGGCTCGCTATTCGGACGACATCAGCCAGTCCCATCTGGTCTTGTACCGAAAAGACGACGGTTTTTTTGAGGGCTGGACCACGGAGACAGCGATGGTGCTGCAGTTTCGCCCCTACCTGGATCCGGATCAAAGCACCGACGGGGTGGATTTGACGGACGATGGGTCCTATGTGCGGATCATTCGAGAGCTTCCTGGTGATGATCACAGCCTCTCATTGACGGGCTACGCCATCGACGCTTCTCGCTTCAGACTCGGCTACTCCTATGACCTTTCTTATGGTGGAAAGGAGATCATGGCGCGTCCTGTCTGGGCGATGCCAGGAGCCCGTCTGCAGTGGCAGAAGGGCCACACCTATGCCTTTGCTGGGGCCAAGACCGCCATCGGACCCATGACCGACGCGGCCTGGGAAGGAACCCGAAACGGTTCCTACCTCGGACTCTTGGCGGGTGCAGGTACCCAACTGGGCGACCGGCTTCTCTTGGAGGTCGGGGGCGGACTGTTTGAGCAAGGACAACTCGAGAATGTGCCCGACGCCTCTTCCCCACTCTACGGTCGAATGATTCGCGCCTATGGCGTAAGCGCACAGGTCGGCTGGCGCTCCACGACCGACCTGAACTTCATCCAGTCCTCTGAACTACGGCTTTACCGAAACGCTCCCGAGTACATGAAGGACTCTTACATCCACCACTCCCAGGTGGACGGTCTTGGACTCCTGATGCAGGCCGAGGTCAACTACCTCGGTCACGACCTGCTCGATGCAGACAATTCCTCCAACATCAAGATCGAGAATGCGCTGGCAGCGGATCTCCAGACAAGGGTTGCCCTGGGCTCGACCCTCATCGATGTCGATTTTGTCTACAAGGACCTCCCCTACATTTTGTTCAACATCCCGGGTTTGACCTCCGGCGTGTCCCTGCCAGAGGACATGGAAGTCACTCCTCAGCTCTACGGAAGGGCCAAAATTTCGCACTACTTTGCGGATTGGCACCTTGCACCCAGCTTCGGCTTTGGACTCATGCAGCCTGCATCCTACAAAACGGGCGACGGTACTTTCGTGCAGTACTCCGAGCGGGACAAGGAAGGCGTTCCCTCGAACAACGCGGGAGCCACCAACATCATGGCGATGGTCTTGGGGACCCAGCTGGATCTCTCGCAGTCCATGGTCGCGGTCGGTGAGCTTCTCTACACCATTGACCAGAACCTCTCCAAGGTCTCAGCGAATGCGGCCGGAGAACTGGTTCGCATTCCAGAATCCAAGCCCGTCCAGAATGCGATTGGATTCAACCTCATGCTTCGAGCCCGCTTCTAAAGCAGCCATAAAGCCCTGGAAGTCCTGAGAGGTTTCTCAGCGACGCCGACCCATTCCTCGGAAGCTCT
This sequence comes from Myxococcota bacterium, assembly GCA_036021505.1. Lineage (GTDB taxonomy): Bacteria > Myxococcota_A > UBA796 > UBA796 > CAJQPC01 > JAYXVV01. The sequence continues at coordinate 13,525 of JAYXVV010000120.1, forward strand.
CCGTGTTGCGAACCCGACGCACCACCTGGATGTCGGAGTATCCCTCGTCCGCATACCACCGCTCGAGGAGCTCTCCGGTGATGTACGTGGTCACCGGCACTCGGAGGCGGTCGTAGATGTCCGCAACGACAACGTCAAAAGGCCACTTGTGGTGATCGTGTCCTGGAAGATGGTTGGCCACCGAACGGAGCAGAGGCGTGTGCCGCAGGGCACGAAAGGGAGTGTGAGAGAAAATCCGAAGACCCCTAGCGATTCCCTTCGAAAAAGAGTGAAGCTGCTCATCGCTCATGGAGTTCGCTGTCCCGTGGAGCCATTTGGACACATGCGCAATGCTGCCTTGCCGAGGACCGTACACCCAGACTTGAAGCCTGCCATTGGGACGCACAAGCGGCTTCAGAGAGCTGAAAGCCTGCTGGGCATTGTCGAGGTGGTGGAGAACACCGAAGCAGAGCACGCTGTCAAAGATGTCCTGCCGAAACGGCGGGCACTCAAGGTCGCCCTGAACCACATGCACCCGATTGAGATGTTTTGTGTTGGACCTCGCTGCGGCGACCGCCTGCGCAGAGCAATCCAGGGCAACCACCTCTGCTCCATAGCGGGCCGCGAAGAAGGAGTGGCGACCAAAACCACACCCCGCGTCGAGCACCAGTTGACCCAAGTAGTCCCCAGGCCCCAAGGGCTCCACCATGTCCTGGAAGTTCTCCTCATACTCGGGCACCTCGCCATCAAATTCAGTCCAGCGGTGGGCGGTCTCAGGACCGCTTTTGAACCCCTCCGGCAGCATCCTTGGGATTCCATCCACGATGCGGTAAACCGAGGCACACTCCGCGCAGTGAAGGGACCCCTCCTCGATCTCCACAAGCTCTCGATCGCTGTGGTTCAGTCCCGGGAGGTCCAACTCTCCTTCTTCCCAAGAGGCATGATGCACGCGCCCCCCTGAGGTCTTCGTGGTCTGCAGCGCAAGATCGGGCGATCGGCATTGTGGACAGACAAGCCACTCCAACAAACGGTATTTCATCGATTCCCTCCAAACTCCTCAACCATAGCCGCCTTCGCGGTACTGGACCCCAACCTGAGGACCCTGCTCACCCAGATGGCATCACACGTCCGCCTCAAAAAGGCCACGTGGATCCCTTTACTCACCCCATTCTGAGGTTATCTTAGCTTCCTCATTGTTCCCCATGGGTGTGGGCAGTAGCATGCAAAAAGAAGTCATCAACAAAGAAAGCGTCACCATTTGCTTCGCCGGCGACTCAGGCGATGGAATGCAGGTGACAGGAACCCAGTTCACCAACACTTCTGCGCTTGCCGGAAACGATCTCGCGAGCTTCCCGGACTTTCCCGCGGAGATTCGAGCCCCTGCTGGCACCCGAGCGGGGGTGTCCGGATTTCAGCTTCAGTTCTCATCGGTGGACATCTTCACCCCCGGGGATGAAGCGGATGTGCTTGTCGCCATGAACCCTGCAGCCTTGGTCGCCTCCATGATCAAGCTGAGAAAGGGCGGGACGATCATCGTCAACACCGACAAGTTCAGCGAGCGTGACTTGGCAAAGGCCGACCTTGAGGAAAATCCACTCGAGGACGGAACGGTCGAGGGCTACGAGGTGATTCAGGTACCCCTGGGTACACTCGTCAAAGCCTCCGTGGAGGGACTGGGTCTTGGCGCCAAAGAGGTCGACCGCTGCAAGAACTTCTTTGCACTGGGCATGGCCTACTGGATGTACGAGCGCGACTCCACCTTCACGAAGACCTGGATTGAAGGAAAGTTCAAGAGCCCGTACAAGGAGGCCAACCTCAAGGCTCTCGAGGCCGGACATGCCTATGCCGAGACGGTTGAGGTGTTCCAGCGCTCCTACGAAGTCCCGGCGGCCACCCTCCAACCGGGAACCTACAGAAACATCAGTGGTACAGCGGGCATGGCCATGGGCCTCACAGCCGGGGCCAACCTGGCCGAGCGCCGCCTCTTCTACGGCACCTACCCCATCACCCCTGCCTCCGATACGCTCCACGCGTTGGCAAAGTACAAGCACTACGATGTCACCACGTTCCAGGCAGAAGACGAAATTGCGGCGGTCTGCTCTGCGATCGGTGCAGCCTGGGCAGGAGCCATCGGTGTCACAGGCACCTCCGGTCCGGGTCTCGCACTCAAGGGGGAGGGCATCGGGCTCGCCGTCATGATCGAGTTGCCTCTCATTGTGCTCGATGTGCAGCGGGGTGGGCCATCCACAGGCCTTCCGACGAAGACCGAGCAATCGGACCTCACCATGGCGTACTACGGCCGGAACGGTGAAGCGCCCATGGCTATCATCTCCGCATCCACTCCCGCCGACTGCTTCGACGTGGGCATGGAAGCCGTGCGCATTGCCCTGGAACACATGACTCCCGTTATGGTGCTCACCGATGGCTACATCTCCAACGGTTCTGAGCCTTGGAAGCTTCCGGACGTCGACAGCTTCGCGCCGATCTCCACCCGAATCGTCACGGAAAACAACAACCCCGATGGGAACTTCTTGCCTTACGTTCGAGACGAGAAGACGCTTGCTCGTCCATGGGCGATTCCCGGCACGCCGGGACTCGAGCACCGAGTCGGCGGCTTGGAGAAGCAAGACCTCACAGGAAACGTCTCCTACGATCCCCAGAACCACGAGAAAATGTGCCGCCTCCGACAAGAGAAGGTCGAGCGCATCGCCGACTTTATTCCAGAGCAAGAGGTCTTCGGGTCCGAGGAAGGGGTTCTGGTCTTGGCTTGGGGTTCCACCTACGGGGCCGTGCGTCAGGCCGTCATTAAGGCCAATGCACAGGGTAAAAAAGTGGGCCACGCCCATGTCCGCTACCTCAATCCCTTTCCGAAAAACCTCAAGGAAATCTGTGAGCGCTACGACCGGGTTCTCATTCCCGAGATGAACCTGGGACAACTCTCCAATCGGATTCGGTCTCAGTTTTTCATCGACGCCCAAGAACTCCACAAGCTTCAGGGACAGCCCTTCAAGGTTGCTGAGATCACCGAGGCCATCGACAAGCTCCTCTAAGGGGTCACCAACAAGGAGAATCCCCATGTCGGACATCTACGAAAACGAAGTCGAGGGCCCAGAAGAAGGGGTCAACTATTCCAAAAAAGACTTCATGTCGGACCAAACCATTCGCTGGTGTCCCGGCTGCGGAGACTACTCGATTTTGTCGCAGACCCAGACTGTCATGTCGACTCTGGGGATTCCGAAAGAAAAGATCGCCGTCATCAGCGGCATCGGATGCTCGAGTCGTTTTCCCTACTACATGAATACCTACGGCTTCCACACCATCCATGGTCGAGCCCCTGCGTTTGCCACAGGAGCAAAGTGTGTGAATGAAGACCTGTCCACTTGGGTCATCACGGGCGACGGGGACAGTCTCTCCATTGGTGGAAATCACCTGGCCCATCTGCTGCGGAGAAATGTCGACCTCCAACTCCTGCTGTTCAACAACCGAATCTACGGCCTCACCAAAGGTCAGTACAGCCCAACCTCAGAGGTCGGAAAACTGACGAAGTCGTCCCCAATGGGTTCCCTGGACCGCCCGTTCATGCCTCTCCAGTTCGCACTGGGTTCGGGCGCCACCTTTCTCGCTCGAAGCGTCGATGTCTACGCGAAGCCGCTTCGAGCCACGCTGAAGGCGGCAGAGGCCCACAAGGGCACCTCGCTGGTCGAGATCTACCAGAACTGCAACATCTTCAACGATCTCGCTTTCGACGAAGTCGTCAACCGAAAGGTGAAGGACGAGCGGGTGCTGTTCCTCGAGCATGGCAAACCCATGACCTTCGGCTCCTCGGATTCTCCGAAGGGCCTCCGACTTGTGGGAACGCGCATCGAGGTCATCGAGCTCGGAGGAGAGTTCTCCGAGTCCGACTGCTTGGTTCATGACGAGACCAACTCGCTTCTGGCCTCCATCCTCGTGCAGCTCGACTTCCCTGAGTTTCCCGTCCCGATGGGCGTTCTCTACAAGGTCGAAAAACCGACCTACAACGAGGCCTTCAACGCTCAGATCGATGCCGCTCTCGAAAAACGCGGCAAGGGCAACCTGAAGGAACTGATTTACTCCGGCCAGACCTGGACGGTGGAATAGGGCGTCTAAGGAGGCCCATGCCGATGCCACGCCCGATTCAGGACATCACTGTCGAAGAGGCTCAAGGCCTCAAAGGCGTTTTCTGCGACATCGACGACACCCTCACCTGGGAGGGGCGACTGGTGCCCGAGGCCTTTGCCGCTCTTGCTCGCTTGCAGTCGTGTGGACTTCGCGTCATCCCCATCACGGGCCGTCCTGCAGGTTGGGTGGATCACATTGCCCGCATGTGGCCGGTCGACGGAGTGGTCGGCGAAAACGGCGGACTCTGGTTCTTCATGTCCGGGGGACAACTTCAGCGTCGTTTTCTCCAGTCCCCGACGGAGCGCATGCAGAACCGCCGACGCTTGGACGACGCAGCCGCTTCAATCCTTGAGTCCGTTCCGGGAACTGCGCTTGCCTCCGATCAGCCGTACAGAGAACTGGACCTTGCAGTGGACTTCTGTGAGGATGTTCCCGCTCTTCCGGGCAGCGCCATTGACCAAATTGTTGAGGGCTTTGAGAAAGTTGGAGCGACCTGCAAGGTGTCCTCGATCCACGTGAACGGTTGGTTTGGGGATTTCGATAAGGCGAAAGGGTGTGCGCGTTTCCTCGAGGAGCGCTTCGGTGAACAGCTCGAGGACAACCTCGATCGCTACGCTTTTTTTGGAGATTCTGCGAATGACGAGCCTCTTTTCGCGACCTTTGGACTCTCCATCGGTGTCGCCAATGTGGCGGAGTTTTTGCCGCGAATGAAGACGGCGCCCCGCTTCATCACCGAGAAAAATGGCGGGCATGGTTTTGCTGAGGGGATTGCGCGACTCCTCTCTCTGCGAGGCCACTGATGTCGACTTTCCCCTCCCCGCCCAGTGCCATCCGAGTGGCAGCAGCTTCACTCAACCAGACCGTCGGTGATTGGACCGGCAACACCCAACGAATTCTTGAGGCCATCGTTGAAGCCCGAGGTCGGAAAGCTCGGCTTCTCCTGCTGCCTGAGCTCTGCATTCCTGGATACAGCCTCGGCGACCGACTTCCTCGCAGAGGGACTTTTCAACGCAGCTTCGACCAGCTTCTCACGATTGCCGAAGCGACGAGAGACATGGTTGTTTGCGTCGGCCTCCCCCTGTCCCATAACGGTGTCATCTACAACGCCATGGCCGTCTGCGCAGACGGAAAGATTCAGGGCTTTGTTGCCAAGGAGAACCTCGCCACAGGCGATGTGGAGTACGAGTCGCGCTGGTACACGGCCTGGCGCCATGGCGCTCTTGAGACCTACAACGCTCCAGACGGGGAAGAGTACCCTCTTGGCACCCAAATCTTCGAAGCGAAAGGAATCGGGCGTTTCGGTATTGAAATCTGTGAAGACGGCTGGAAAGGCATCCGTCCGGGCTCAACCTATGCATTGGCCGGCTGCGAGCTCTTGCTCAATCCATCCGCAAGCTGGTTCCACCTTGGAAAACACGCCGCTCGCCGCCGCTTGGTCGAACAGGTGTCGTTGGAAGATCACGTCGCATACCTCTACACCTCGCTTCTTGGATGTGATGCCACACGCATCGTGTTTGACGGGAGTGTTCTCTTGGCAAGCAACGGAAACATGCTTTGTGAAGGGCGCCGCTTTGTCTTCGAATCCCGTATGGAGATGATCGACCACGTCGTCGATCTCCAAGCCATCCGGCAGAGCCGACGCGAGGAAGGCAGCTGGCGTGAACAAGCCCACCGCGCGTCCGAGGGAGCATTCGGAACCCCGCCCGCTGTTCTTCAACTTGCGGGAGATTTTGGTGAGGGTGAACCCGCTCCAGGGGACGCCCCCTATTGGCAAGTTCCACCGACACCTCCAGCAGACCCCAGTTTGTACTGGTTGGTTGAAGAGCAGCTCATCACCGCCCTCTCTCATGAGGACATCCCTCACCTGGAGTTGGAACTCGCGATTGCCATGGCCATGCGCGACTACACCCACAAGAGCGGGATCAAGCACATTGCTCTCGCTCTCTCCGGAGGGCGCGACTCAGCGATGGTGGCGCTCCTTGTCCACAGAATGCTTCGCTACAGCCACCCCAAGGCCACCGCAGAAGAGCTGAGGGAGTTGGTGAAGCAGAGTTTTTTGACAGCCTACATGGCCACAGAAAACTCCGGTACGGCAACAGAACGTGCTGCACGTGAGTTGGCTGAGGAGCTTGGGGCCTCTTTCCACAGTTTTGAAATTCAGGAAGCTGTCGATACCCACACCCGACTCATCCAGGAAGTTGTGGGTCGCGACCTCTCGTGGAACGACCCTGTCGACGACCTCGCACTGCAAAACGTCCAAGCCCGGCTTCGCGGCTCATTGATTTGGATGCTGGCCAACCTCAATCAAGCGATTCTTCTTTCCACCTCCAACAAATCCGAGGCCGCAGTGGGCTACACCACCATGGATGGCGACACCTCTGGAGGCCTCTCACCGATTGCCGACGTCCCCAAGAGTCTGGTCAGCCTCTGGCTGGAGTGGGCCCAAAAGTTCCATCAGGTTCAGGCCCTCCATCACGTCACAGCCATGGCGCCAACCGCTGAGTTGCGACCCAAAGATCGGGAACAAAGTGACGAGGCGGATCTCATGCCGTTCTTCATCTTGGACCAACTTCTCTATGAATTTGTCCAAAAGGCGCATGACCCCTTGGCGATGTTTCAGGCCCTCTGGCCTTCCCTGCGCAAGCATTACCGAGAGGATCCCCAAGCCTTCCGGAATGACATCCATCGCTTCATTCGACTGTTCTGCCGTGCACAATGGAAGCGCGAGCGTTTTGCAATCAGCTTTCGGGTGACCGCTTTCGATCTGGATCCCAAAACCGGGTTCCGATTCCCCGCGGTCCAGAGCGCATTCCGAGAAGAGCTCGCCGAGTTGGATGCCCACATTGAGGCCCTTTCATGAGACGAATTTTTCTGTTTGCCCTCTCACTCGCCGCCTGCGGTCCAGGCAGTCCCAACAGCCACAGTGACACCGCTGTAGCCGACCCAACCCCAGGCGATTCCGGGGTGAGCGAGGACACCTCAGGCGACACATCGGGAACCGCGGATACCAGCGACAACAGCATCGACTTTCCCACGATCTCAGGGGACTGTTTTGTGCTTGATTCGGAGTTGACCGATTCGGCGCCCTCTCTTTTCGCCAACAGCATCGATTTTGAAGAGTTGGGCTTCAATGCAGACTACCTCTCCGATGGCGGAAACACGATCTATGCCTCAGACAATGCTGGCGGATCATCCATCTACTCTGAGGTCTTTGCTTTCGAACTTCTCCACCGCTGTGAGAACGCCGTTCTTCTCAAGACCGAGACCGAAATTGTCTACACGGACAGTGAGGGAAAAATCACAGACATGCTTCTCGAGATCGACTCGGTGAAGATTGGTGTCAGTGTCACAAGAGCCTTCGCCTACCCCCCGGAAACTCCCTACACGCAGGAACTCGCCCAAGCACTGCTCGAAAAGAAGCTGTCCGGAGTTCTGGAGTCTTCTTCCAATGTCGGCCCCGAGGACGCCTGGAGTAAGCAGATCTTGCACATACTTGCCTACACCCCTGACCACCAGGCCCGTGTCCTCGAGAGCTACGAGAAACTGGAGTCGTCACTGAAATCGGACACCATTGTGGTGGTCACCAGCACCGAGGGTGAAGACGCCTTTCTCTACTGAATCACACTGGGGCAGGCAGGGTACGCCCCCGAAGAAAGGCATCCACGGTGCTTCTGACCTCTCGACACACCTCCGCACTCATTTCCGGGTGGAAGCCTGCGGCATGAGGCGTCAGAATCACCTGCTCTCGATTGGCCCACTCGCCCAACTCCAGGGGTGGTTCTTGCGCGAACACATCGAGCCCAATCCCACCGAGATGGGAGGCCTGAAACAGGGCCGCTAAGTCCACACAGTCTCCCCGCGCAGTGTTGATAACAATCGCACCGGGGGCCAGGAGCTCCAGCCGTTCAGCATCAATCAGCTGCCTCGATTCCGGACCCAGAGAGCAGTGCAAGCTCAGCACCTCTGCCCATGCACACAGCTCATCAATCGGTCTCCCTCCTGAAATCCTCGGGTCCGAAAAGCGTACCTCTGCCCCAAGACCTCGCCAGCTCTGAATCGCTGCGGACCCGATCACCCCGGCTCCAACAATGCCCACCTTGCGCCCTCGAATCCGTTGTGGACCGAGTTGAGGCAAGTTTCCGCGAGCCCAGTGTCCTGACTCCGCTCGTCTCTGCAGGCTCGGGAGACGACGAAGGAGGGCAAGCCCCATCGCAAGAGAGGTGTCGACAACGGCATCCCGCCGGGCCATTGGACAGCGAGCCAAGGTCACCCCCCTCCGACGAGCAGCCTCGACATCGAGGTGATCGGTTCCCGAGGTCGTGGTCACCACCAGCCTCAACGAGTCCGAACGGTGGAGAAGTTCTTCGTCTACCCGGACGCCCGAGGTCACCACCAGAATCTCGACACCCTTCATCTGTGGCTCGGAGTCCGTGGAGAACTGGAGTTCAACGCCAAGCTTGCGGAGCGAATCAGCCTCAGCCCGAAGACCTGAATCGGTTTCATACGCCGACCGTCCCCATCTCATTGCCTGAATCAAAACCCGCTCCCTGTGGCCACCCTTAAGGGGCCTGCGCAACTCCCAGTCGCACCGTTTATCCACTGTACAACGCCCAGCGAGCGTGGCCCACTGCGAGATCGATAGGGTCGCCCAAAATCGGGGTACTGGATGTGTTTTTTCTCCACAGTTCGTGTTTCCACCCCGGATGGTCCTGCGAACCCACTCGAGGTTCTGCTACGCTCCTACCCATAAACGATTAAGAAACGAATGAACGTTCATTCATTTTCAAACACAGGAGATTCCATGAGCGCCACTGGCTTCAACGCAGACCTTCGAGACATCCAATTCGTCCTTTTCGAGCAGCTTCGGATTCAAGACGATCTGGCTCAGTTTGAAGGCCTTGAAGAATGGGACCAGGACATGTACCAATCCGTCCTCGAGAGCGCTCGGGAGATCTGCGATGAAAAACTGTGGCCCTGCAATGCGAGCGGAGATGAAGAAGGGTGTGACTTCGACGGGAAGGGCAACGTCACCGTTCCAGAGTCGTTTGTTGGGGCATGGCAAGCCATGTGCGAGGGAGGCTGGATTGGGCTGAGCGCTCCTGTCGAATACGGCGGTGTGGGTCTCCCCCACCCCTTAGCCGTCGCCTGTGGCGAAATGCTGACCGGGGCGAATCCGTCCATGGCCATGTACGCAGGGCTCTCCCGCGGAGTCGCCAACCTGCTCAAGGAGTTCGGCAGCGACTGGATGAAGGACCAGTTCGTGGAGAAGCTGTTCTCCGGCGAGTACGCAGGCACCATGTGCCTAACGGAATCCAGTGCGGGAACCGATGTGGGCAACAACCGCTGCAAAGCCACACCGACCGAGGAAGAGGGCGTCTACCTTCTCGAGGGAGAAAAGATGTTCATCTCCTGTGGAGACCACCAGCTCTGTGAGAACATCCTCCACTTGGTCCTCGCCCGTGCCCCCGGGGCGCCCGAGGGATCCAAAGGACTCTCCATCTTCCTCGTTCCCAAGTACCACTGGACAGACGGCAGTCGCAATGGCGCCATGGTTGTGGGACTCGAACACAAAATGGGCATCCATGCCTCCGCCACGACCACGCTGTCCCTTGGCTCCGATCTTCCCTGTAAGGGCTGGATTGTCGGGCAAGAGGGTCAGGGCATGACCATCATGTTCCACCTCATGAACGAGGCTCGGATCGCGGTTGGCGTCCAGGGACTTGCCTCCGCCTCGGCCGCCTACCTCAACGCGCTCTCTTACGCCAAGGACCGAGTCCAAGGCGGGGCCGGGTCCAAGGCGGTCAACATCGTCCAGCATCCCGATGTCCGACGCATGCTCATGGACATGAGGACCAACACAGAAGCCATGCGCTCCATGCTCTACACGTTGGCTCTGCGCTGGGATCTCTATGAGCGCCTCAAAGATTCCGATCCGGATTCGGCGCGGCTCCACCACAACCACGTCGACCTGCTCACTCCTGTCGCCAAGGCGCACTGCACCGATGTGGGATTTGATGTCACCGTCACCGCGCTGCAGTGCTTTGGGGGCTACGGATTTACCCGAGAATATCCAGCTGAACAGCATCTTCGGGACTCCAAGATCACCAGCATCTACGAGGGTACCAACGGCGTCCAGGCCATCGATCTCCTCGGCAGGAAGCTCCGCGTCCAGAACGGGCTGCTACTCATGCAGTGGCTCGACGACGCCAACAAACGAATTGAGCGGGCACGAGCCACAGGAGCCTTTGAGGACGAGTTGGCATCGATCGAGAAAGCCAGGGACTCCATGGGAGCCTGTGCCATGCATCTCGGACAGCTCGGCATGGCCGGCAACCTTCAGGCCGCCCTGCTCCAAGCGACGCCTTTTCTCCAAATCATGGGCCATGTCGTCTTGGCGGTCCACAGCCTCGAACAGGCCGTTGTTGCCCATGAGCAGCTTGAAAAAGGCGGGCACTCGGACCGCGATGTGGCGTTCTACAAAGGAAAAATGCTCAACCTGAGCTACTACGTGAACAACACACTTCCCAAGGCCATAGCGCTGTCGAAGGTCATCCGAAGCGGAGACGAGAGTGCCCTGGACGAGGTGCTGTTCGCTTGAGTCAGTAGCTCACGGTGATGGAGCCCTCGACATTGTCCTGCTCGTTGGTCTCGTCGACTTCCTCGTAGCTGTCGACCGTCACCCAACTCCAGCAGTAAGAGCAGATCTCTTCGAGCGTGCTCACGGGGACGTAGAAATCAGCGTAGGTCGTTTTACCGGCACCAAGGCTCTCCACCTGGGTCCACTGGTCGCCGTCCTCTTGGACAGAGGGGGGAGAAATGGAGTCGTAGAACAAGTCCACAAAGAAGGTTCCCACGTCCTCCCCACCGGTGTTGGTGACATCCACAAAGTAGTACACCGTGTCGGTGGTCGCCTGGAAAGAGAAGTAGGTCACCGTCAAATTGGGGCCGATGGTCGAAGACCCAACGGTCACCACCCCTGAGGCCTGGTTGTTGGACTCATTCGATTCCGGAACATAGGCGTCCGAGTCGATGACCACGGTTACCGAATGGTCGCCAGGTTCCACCGCAAAGGTGAAGGTCGAAGAAACCGATTCTCCCGGCCCCACATACTCGATGATGTCGTACTGCTCCCCCACATCCCCCGGGCCCGGGGTTTGACTCGGGTTGAGAAAGAGGTCCACAAAAAACCCCGTCGCGGCCGCAGTCCCCTGGTTCTTGACCCGGAGGCTCACCGTAAACCCATCTTCACCCGGCTCGAGAGTAAAGTCCTGAACCGCCAAGTCCGCCTTTCCCGAGTTGGAAACCTTGACCTCAACTCTCGGCGACTCCAACCCATCCAGCGAGGCGTAGACTGTCGTTTCCCCGGGACCCACAGCCTCCAGCAATCCGCTTCTCTCCAAGGTTACGACGGTTCCGTCTCCGGTCACCCATCGGACCTGTGTGGTTGCATCGCCTCGACTTCCGTCGGAGTAGGAGGCCTGAGCCGAGAGTTGAAGGGTCTGCCCCTCGTCCAGCTGAATGGCATCCGGCTCCAAGGAAATACTCACCAACTCAGCATCGGTAACGAGCACCCGGACAGGAACAGAAACAACCCCATCCACATTGGCCTCGACACTCGCTTCGCCCGCTGTGACGGCTACAGCTTCCCCTTCTGCATCGAGGCGGTTGGAGACCTCAATGACCGCCTCGTCTGTGCTTGTCCACTGCACAACCGAGGTCAAGTCTCGCGAGGAACGATCGTCGTAAATGCCCGTTGCATACAACTGCACCTCCCCACCGAGTGGAACAATGACGTCCTGAGGAGAAACCAGGATTCCCAAAAGAACACCCTCGCCCTCGTCGGAATCACCCGCGCCCTTGCAGCCGAACAAGGCCACGCAAAACAGGAGAAGGGCCGCGAGGTTACTCGCGGCCCTGCATTTTGGCCAGCAGTTAGCGGCGCTCATAGTGCTCACCAACGGTCTCCAGCACCTTGCCCCACTCCATGAAGGGGTTCTCCGAGTTGCCGTTGCTGCTGCCTCGAGGATTGCTGTAGGGAATCCAGGCGAAATCCGGATGGTTCTTGTCGTCTTCCCACTTTCCGTCAACCACAACACCCTCAGCATCGGTGGTCAAGGTGTAGCGATAGGTCTTGGTGCTGCTCTTTGGAGCGTTTTCGTCGGTGTCCACCCAGGACTCACCCACACCATCTGTGGTGATCTTGACCCTGGCCGTCATCGACCACGTTCTCTGGAAAGGGTCCACGGTGACCAACTCTCGAACAGCCTCCATGGTTTCGTTTCCAATGCCCTCTACCTGCTCCAAGTCGTCGACAGCCTGAAAAGGACCGTGGGCCTCACGATGCTCTACGATATCCGTGCCTCGAGCAGGACCCACCAAGGGAAGTGCATCCAGTTCCTCGACGGAGGCCGTGTTGATGTTGACCCGATCCGCCAGTCCCTCAGGAGTGGTTTCCTTGACATCAATCTCAGTGCTCCATGCTGGGAAGTTCCACACCTCTTCCGTCGCCGTGGTGTCGAACACCATCGGAACTTGGAGTTCCCGGTGGTAGAAGCTCACCAACTTGTGGAAGGCCTTCGGACTGATGTCAGAAACATCGTCCTCTTCGCCGTTGTAGCGTGACCCGTAGAACTGGCTGTACGTGGCGTAGTGCGCCTCAGAAAACAGACCCTTCAAGTCCGCGGTGGTGTACTCGACCTCGTTTCCGTTGATGTCACGGGTCATGCTCTCGCGGGGCTCATTGGTCATGATTGCCGCAGCAGCCCAGCCGTTGCAGTGTCCCCACCAGCTCTCACCGCCCGGGTTGTAGGAGTTCAGAAGTTCCCATGCCTGGATGTAGAAGGGGTTGTTTCGAGCTCCAGGGTTTTGGAAGTAGAGATCGAGGGCGTACTTGTCCATGGGAGAGAGTTCATCAAGCTTGTAGCTCCAACCCTCATCCACCTCGGGTGGCTCCTCTTCTTCCCCTTCTTGGTCCGCAGGAGTTTCCGAAGCGGCCTTCGAAATCGAGCCTTCTTCAACGATGATCTTTCCACCATCGAGGCCATCACGGATGCCGTCATAGAACTCGACCAAGAGCTCGACGAGGGCCTTTTGGTCCAAGTGGTAGGCCTCAACCTTGTCGTCGTAGCCCTCGTCTCCGTCCTTCATGTCTCGAAGCTCTGCTTGAACGTCGTCCATGCGGTGCTTGATCTCGTCCACCTCCTCCTTGAGCTGTTCCGAGTAGGTGCAGTCGCTGGAGCAGCTTCCTCCGTAGGAACCAAAGACAAGCTTGGCAGTCTTCAGGGGCCACCAGTTTCCAGCCCAAGGACGATAGCCCTCGTGGACGGAGGCGCTCCATCCACCCGCCATGGTTTCTTCATCGAGGTGAAGAGCGCTGTCGAGGTCGATGGAGGTGCGAAGTGCGCCCCGATAATCGAAATCCTCTGGGGCAGTCGGAAGCTGGAATCCAGGCATCCGGGCATCCTCGACTTCTTTGGAATCCATGAGACGAATTTCCATGTTGTCAGAGGCTGTGAACACCGGCCAAGGCTGCCCAAACTCGTAGCGGCTGGTGATCAAATCCCCACCCATCTCGTCCTCATAAACGACATCTGTGGAGTCCCGACCCATCTCAAAAGTGGTGACGTAGGACCCGTTCTCGAGCATGCGCTCGCTGTCTCCCCACTTGGCCCCGAACGGCGCGAGCAGCGCGGGCGCCTTGGTCAGTTGAGTCTGCGAGAGTGTGCTGTAGGAGCGTCCCAACTCACTGGACGACCAGGCCTCCTCGACGCGCTCTCCCTCCGAGTCGAAGCGAAAGCTGACAATCGCTGCCAGACGATCGCGGTCCTCTCGAAAGACCAAGTAGATCACAGGGTCCGCCTCGAGCATGTCGTTGTCGGTGTTGAGCATGGGGTCCACCGAGGCCTGGATGACCGTCAGAGGCGCCATGCTGCCAGCTGCTGTCAAAGAAAACGCGTAGAGTTCACTGTCCGCGTCGGGAATCAAGCCCGACTCCACCACAGAATAGGTCCAAATCACCTCATCGGACCAACTCTCGGCAAACGTTGGCATCTCGTCCCCATACAGGGACACCGCTGGGATCTCGTTCATGACCTCAGCCGAGCGGTAGGTCGCTGCCAGGTGAAAGGTGTCGCCCAGGTTCCACGACAACTGAATCGATTCGTCGGCATCTGGACCGCCGCAGGCAGCCAAGAGCAACACAGGTCCAAAAACAGCAGGATTACGCATGTTCATTCCATCCTTTGGTCCCCATCCTGGGGAGATGTCCACCCCCGTCTTGAGGGTGTTTGGCGCCTTTATAAAAAGACAAATGGGACACTGCAAGATCTTTCTTCAAAAACAAAGACCGGCCAGTGGGCTCACTGACCGGTCTTTTCGATGCATTTCTCCCGAAAACCACCGGGAGGGCAGGATTTCGCTTAGGGGTCGACTCGAACCAGTTCGTTGCTCGCACCATCCACGTACCAGAGGTTGCCTTCGGGACCTACCTCGATGCCCATGAGCTCCTCTGCAGGAGTCTGGATACGTCCGAGTTCGACGCCATCGAGGTCAAAGGCCAGGATCTCCGCAGTCTTCCAGTCGCCCACAAAGAGAATGTCTCCGTCGAGAGCGATTCCCGATGGCCTGCTCAGTCCCGAGACCAGATCCCTCTGACTCACACCTTCCACTTGGGAAAACTCTTGGAGAGCCTCCATGGTCTGGGGGAGATTTCCGGTGATCTCTCCGGTTGTCGTATCGACCTCGATCACACGACCGTTTCCGGTGTCAGCGAT
>JAYXVV010000121.1:0-11606 GCA_036021505.1 Myxococcota bacterium
CACGATCAACGCAAAAAGCGAGATCATGTTGATGGACACCCCGAAAGAGGTGCCCAAGATGAAGGCGCCCATGAAGGAAATCGGGATTCCCAAAGCCACCCAGAAGGCCAGGGTCAGATCCAGGAAGAGTGCGAGCACCAGCATGACCAAGACCAAGCCCAGTTTCGCATTGCGAAGCAGGAGGTCAATACGGCCTCGCAGCAGGTCGGACTCGTCGTCCCATGTGGTGAGTTGAACCGTGGGCGGAAGGGTGGCCTCAAAGTCCTCACGGAATTGATTGAGGGCATCCGAGACCCCCTGCGGCGTCTCCATGCCACGGCGAAACGCCGTGACGCGCACGGCTCTTTTGCCGTTGAAGTAATAGGCGATTTCCGATTCTTCGAAGCCCTGGGTCACCTTGGCGATGTCGCCCAAACGAAGACGAGCCCCGTTGGTACCGGCCCTCAAGATGATGTCGGCGTAGTCGAGAGCCGACTCTTTTCGATCGGAGACCCGAATCAGCAGATCGCCGTTTTCGGTCTGAACGATTCCCCCGGACAGCTCCAATGAGCTCATTCGGATCGCCAGCGCGATGTCGCCCAGACTCAGTCCGTAGCCCTCGAGGACGGTTCGGTTGACCTCAATGGTGGTCTCCAAGGGCGGGAAACCCGACAGGGTGACTTTGGTGATGCCTGGCAGCGCCACCAAGCCGTTCTGAGCACGTTCTGCCAGGGCCTGAAGAGTATTGAGGTCATGGTCGCCCGAGATGACCAGGCTGACGACCTTGGGCTCAATCGCGACAAGCTCCACGGAGGGGTCCTCGGCCTGCTCGGGCATCGTACGGATGCGATCCACAGCGGTCTTGATGTCCCCGACCACCCGTTGCTGGTCGATGCCCAGCATGAGTTCGGCAATGACGCCCGAATACCCCTCGACTGTGGTGGATGTGACCCGCTTGACCCCTTGAATTCCCCGGACTGTCTCCTCCACAGCCATGGTGATGCCTTGTTCGACCTCGCTTGGAGACGCCCCCGGGTAGGCAACGCCGACGGTGACCAGATCGACCTCAAACTCCGGGAAGACCTCTTGCTTGGTGGTCCGGAGGTTGAGCAAACCGCCGACGATGATGAACATCATCAGGAGGTTGGCAGCCACCGTGTTCTTGGCCATCCATGCGATGGGTCCGCGGCGTGAATCGTCTTGGGAGCCCATGGACTACAGCTCCCCGCTCGAGCGCTCAATGATGCGAACCAGCGTGCCCGAGATGGGCAAAGACAAGGGGGAGTCAACCGCCTTTTCCCCTTCATCAAGCCCCTCAACGACCTCGATGAAGCCCCCTCCAAGGTCCCACCCCAGAGCCACATCCCGGGCCTGAAGGCGGTTTTCAGCGTCCACCACCCAGACTCTTGACCCCTCGTAGACCACGCTTCGAGGAACTTTGATGGCCCCCTCGCGCACCCCACCTGCGATGGAGACTTCATGGACATCACCCAAAAACAGGGAGGGCAGCCCACCAGCACCCGAGTCGGGTTTCACATCAATCAGGATGGTGGCCATTTTTGTCAGAGGATCGAGCTGACCCCCCATACCCATCACGTGAGCGCTCACCGGGAGCGTGTCCGAGGCGGGCGCACCCACCTTTCGCAGGGTGACCTGCGATCCCTCGCTCTCCGGGTCCACACCCGGAAGCCCCGGTATGTCGAGGCTCGTCAGGAGATCGGCCGGGATCTGTACCGTGGACCGATACCGATCGGTGCCGGCCAGCTGCGCGACAGGCACCCCAGGCGCCAAAACCTGACCCCGGTCGACGGTCTCATCCACGACGACCGCGTTGAAGGGCGCACGCAGCGTCGTTCGATCCAAACTGCGCTCAGCCTGCCGAAGAGACGACTGTGCAGCAGCAAGGTTGGCCTCTGCTAGCGCCAAGTGGGGCCTCCGGGTGGCCAAATCGCTGTTTGAATCGCCGTTCCCCAGATTCTGCCAGTCCTGTTGAGCCCGCTCACCGCGCTCTCGCTCGAGCGCCAATTCCAGCTCCGCTTGCTTCAACCGCACCCGCTCCGCGGCGACAAAGGCCTCAAACTGAGTGGAGTCCACACGAGCCAAGGCCTCCCCTTTCTTGAAGTGAGCCCCAGGCTGAAGCCTCGGCGAGACCCACTCCACGGAACCGCCGACCTCTGAGGTCAGGACAATCTGCTCCGCCGAACTCAACACTCCGGAAGCATCCACCTTGGCTTGAATGGTTCCCTTTTCAATCTCGAGCACCGTCACGAGAAGCGGCTCATCGTCGCCCGTTCGACGTCGCGATTCTCCCTCCCCAGATGCGATGCCCTTCATGGCAAAAACACCCACGGCTATCATGGCGAAAAACCCACCGGTCCTCTTGAGACGGGACCTTTTGGGAGGTTGAAAATCTGGAGGAAGCACGCCGGTTGTCATCGGACACCCTCTGGTTCCGGGTTGTTGCGATCGAGGCTCAGCGCCCACCGGGCTCCGAGCGCATCGTGGAAGGTCACATGGGCCGCCAAGCGGCTGCGCTGGGCAGACACAAAGGTCATCTTTGCCTGCGCTAGAGCCTGTTGGGCGGAGAGAAGGTTGATGTAGGGAAGGACTCCGGAGAGGTACAGGTCTTGGGCAACCTTGGCCGACTCACTCGCGGCCTCTACCTGGGCTTTGTGGGCCAGGACCTCCGCATGGGCACTCTCCAGGGTGGTCCAGGCATCCTCAACGTCCCGCACGGCGTTCAAGGCCACTCCCTGGAAGTCATAGAGTGCGCCTCGCGCCGCTGCCGAAGCACCTCGCGCCGCCGCCACCTGACGTCCACCGGAGAAGATCGGAAAGCTCGCGCTCACCCCGATGCTCCATGTGCCCGCAGTTTGCCAATCCGAACCTGCACCGATTTTTTGGCCTGCATCTCCGGTGCTTCCCGAGAGTGCTATCGAAGGCAGCAGCCCCATCCACGCGCTCACCTTCCGCCGGTCAGCCGCATGAAGGCCAGCCGAGGCCACACGGAGGTCCGGCCGGGTCAGCAGCAGCTCTGAGACGGTCCCCATCCCGGTGGGGAGGCGAGGCTCGGGCAGCTGCTCGGGAAGCAGGGCCTCTGCCCCATCAAGCTCCGCATGGGTCTTTCCGAGCAACAGGGCCAAAACGCCTTTCGCGCGTCGAACCTGGGCTCGTGCTGCTGGGAGTGATGCCTGAGTGGCAGCCAGCTGCTGGCGCTGGAGGAGAACGTCCAACCCACCCGCCTCACTCCGCTCGAAGCGGGATTGAGTCTGCGACATCAACTCTTCTTGGGCCGTCAGCTGGGACTCGAGCAGGCGCAAGACCTCGCGAGCCGTCATCCAATCAACGACCGCCATCCCCGTCTGAGTGGCAACCGACAGGGTCTGCGCGACGCGCTGCCCCTCGGCGGCTTCTGCGTCCCAACGACTCGCGAGCCAAGCATGGGTGGACACGCCAAAAACATCGAGTGCCCAAGTGCCGGCGAGACTCCAACTGTAGGTTTCATACTGGTCCCCGAGGTAGTTCAGGATCTCCTCAGATACCTGCCCTCCTGTCTGCCAGGCGAGCTGCTGCAAGAGCCCCTCGGTGGAGTTCTGGCTGTACCCGCCTTGCGCCTGGACTGAGGGCAGCAGGGCACTGGCAACTTGATGCGACCCCTGCCGAGCGACTTGGGTCCGCTCCCAGGCCGCCTGAAGGCTGTGGTTGTCTCGCAAGGCCTCCTCAATCCAGTCGTTGAGCGCCGGAAACTGAAGCTCGGACCACCACGATCCTGCTGGCGCTGCCCCCTCTGGCCCCGTCTCAAATCCTCGGTCGAGTTCCCCGAGCACCTGCGCCATGGCATCTGCCGGATCGGCCGCGGCCACCTCCCCTGAAACACCCAGGAGAACTCCCCCAAGCACGGCCATCAAACGGCGATTTCCACAAAGTCGGCTCCGCATTGCAGGCCCTCCTCGACGACCTTTGCCCTGCCGCTCGAAATCCTCAAACTCATCACCTGACGGCACGATTCCTATTTCGAACAAAACAGGCCTTTAAGGTTGCTTATAGTGCTCTGTCTTGTTTTGTCTTTAGCCTCATGCGATAGTCTTGCCGGTTGTTGACGTCCTGCGAGGCGCTCCAGCGCTGATTTCCATCCTGTAGAGGACCTTCATGACCACCTCCGAGCGAATTCATGGCCTCGACAGTCTCCGGGCAATCCTCATGATGCTCGGTGTCGTGATCCACTCGGCATTGGCCTATTTTCCACCCGAAGACGAGGCCTGGCCCTTCCAAGACCCCCACGTCGGATCCGAGTGGTCCTACCTCATCGTGGAATTCATCCACCTCTTCCGAATGCCCGCATTTTTCCTCCTCTCGGGGTTCTTCGGAGCCCTGCTCTGGATCCGGAGAGGGCGCTCGAAGATGGTGCGCAATCGAATCGTTCGGATCGTGCTTCCGCTCCTGGTCTTTCTGGTCCCTCTGACCTACCTCACCTCGTTCTCCAGCGAATACAGCGAGCGTCTTCTGTCGGGCGATCCGGAGCCTTTCTTTGTCGCCTGCGGCGTTCCCCTTGAATGGCTGCCGAACAGCACGATGCACCTCTGGTTTCTCTACTACCTGGCCCTGATCACAGCGCTCCACACAATCGGGGTTTCGCTGTTCTCCGCCCTCAAGGTGAAAGAGGGACGAACCCACGCCTTCATCCAAGACTTGGTGGCGAGGCCCTGGTTCTTCCTCGTGTTCACTGGCCTGGTCTCGAACCTCATTGCGTGGCTTTTCGGGTGGGGAGAGAACCTTCCCACCTCGGATGCCTGGGTTCCCAACGGACCCATCCTCCTCTACTACTGGTTCTGGTACCAGCTCGGCTGGGCCATCTATCAGGCCAAAGCGTCGTTCAGGAGCTTCCAAAAGCCGGCATGGGGCCTCCTGGCCGCTGGGGCTCTGTTCTGGATGATGGGCATGAACTGGCTTGCGAGTGTCGCTTTCATCCAGGCCTCAATCGGGCTCTTTCTTCGCTATGCAGACGCTCCCTCAACCCGCTGGCGCTACCTCTCCGATTCCGCCTACTGGGTCTACCTGATTCATCTGCCCTTCACGATCCTTGTGCCTGCGTTGATGATGGACTGGCCCCTGCCCTATCTCCTGAAACTCAGCACCTGCATCGCCCTCGTGACGGCCGTCTGCCTGCTGAGCTACAGCGCATTTGTTCGCACCACACTCATCGGCCGATTCCTCAACGGGCGGCGCTACCCCGAACCCAAACGCCTTTTGGGAGCAGCAGGATTCGTGATGCTTGGCTCTGGGACCGTGTGGGCTGCCCTGCATCCACCCGCGGTGCAGGACCGCCCCAGCCCATGGCTTGACCGCAAGCAGCCGGAAGAGTTGGTCGACATGGCGAACACCCAAAGCCTCGTCCACCCCTTCGAGCCGGCCACAAAAGCCAGGTTGAGCCCCAATTCCTGTACCCAGCTGACTCCACCCGAGTCGGAGGCGTCTTTCGGAGGCCCTAAGGTCTTCTGTGTCGCCTCAAGAACGTACCAAAAAGCGGCAGAAGCATGCGAAGCCATGGGTGCTCAACTCGCCAGTCTGGAGACCCTCGATGAATCGTTGATTGTCAGGGACTGGGCGATAAACCTCTCTCCAAGGCCCTTCTACGTCGGACTGAATGATCTGGCCGAGGAGGGCGAGTGGGGGTGGGAGAGCGAGGAGCCACTGAGCGAAACCGACTGGGCGGATGGCGAGCCCAACTCTTGGGGGGGCTACGAGGAAGACTGCGCTGCCCTGAACTACGAAGACCTGGCCGGCTGGATTGATCTGCCCTGCTCCACGAGAGTGCCGTTCATCTGTGAATACCCAGCAGACGCATCGAGCGGTTAATGCCCTTTGTTCCACCTCATTGAGGTTCTTCTGGCCATGGATCCCCTGCTCCTGAGCATTCCCTTTGTGACCGCGATCATCGGCTGGGGGACCAATCTGCTTGCGATCCACATGCTCTTCCACCCCGTCAATCGGGTTGGAGGCGCGCGGCTCGGCTGGCAAGGCGTTCTGCCGAGTCAAGCCAAGCGAATGGCCCAGATGTGCGTCGAAATGATGACAACCCAGCTCATTGATGCACGACAGGTCTTTGAGCGAATTGACCCCGACCGTGTCTCAGAGCTTCTCTCCCCATTTCTTGAGGAACATGCCGAGCGAATCATCGAGGAGACCCTTCAAGCCCAACACCCCAAGCTGTGGCAGCGGATGCCTGAGGCTCTCCGGGAACGCGCCCGAAAGCGGATCCAGAAGCAGATTCCCGAGATTGTTGAGCAGGTGCTTGGGGAGGTCGGCGAGGATCTCGAAAATTACCTCGACCTCGAGGGTCTGGTTGTCGAGGCCTTCACCAAAAACCGGCAGCTGGTCAACGATTTGTTCTGGGAGTGTGGCTCAGCCGAATTCCAATTCATTGCCCGTTCCGGTTTCTTCTTTGGCGGCCTTTTCGGCTGTGTCCAAGCGGTCGTCTGGAGCTTCGTTCAGCCCACCTGGTTTCTGCCGGCCACAGGGCTGTTGGTGGGATGGGCGACGAACTGGCTTGCACTGAAAATGGTCTTCGAACCCCGCTACCCCAAAGGCTTCGGTCCCCTCAGCTGGCACGGCCTGTTTCATCGGCGGCAGCCGGAAGTCAGTCAGGCTTATGCTCGCTTTTTCTCCGAGCGAATTCTGACCTCAGAAAACTTGATCAACGCAGTGCTGACCGGCCCTGCCGCGGAGAAACTTGTGGAACAGATCCGCGTCTACACCGAAGAAGCGGTCGACCAGGCTGCCGGTCTGGCCAAGCCCCTGCTTCGAATGACGGTGGGTGGAAAAGAGTGGAGCTCCCTCAAGGAACAGATCGGCTTCCAGCTTCTTGCAGTCCTCCCTGGGGCGATCATCGAGACACAGGCCTACGCGGACGAGGCGATGGACCTGCATGACAACCTCGCCACAAGCCTGGAGGCACTTCCACCCGAACAATTTGAGGGCGTGCTTCGCCCCATCTTCCAGGAAGATGAAACCACACTGATCGCGGTGGGGGCCGCTCTGGGATTCGTGGCGGGAATCCTGCAGCTTCTGATTGTGACGACCCTTTAGGGAGCAGAAATCCAGCCTGGGGGCGTCGCGACATCTGGCAATTAATGCTAACTCCAGGCTCCCGGAGGAATTCTCAGTGCGACTCACCCCTCTTCTCATCAGCCTCTTCACGTTCGGCTGCGCAGGCGGCAACACAGCCAGCGACGCCGACCCTCAAGACAGTTCGGCACCGGATACCGACACGGACACCTCCACTGAGGACAGCGGTGACCCCATTGATTCGGGGGATGTCGCATCGCTCTACGGTGTCCCCCCCAAAAACCCGATTCCGCGTCCCGAGTTCACCGCCACCAATTCCGATGGCAGCTCTCGCGGACCCGACGACTTGGAGGGTGTCCGAACGGCTCTGTGGTTTTTCCCAGCGGCCGGGACCTATGGCTGAACTGTCGAGGGTTGCGGGTACCGCGACCTCTACGAAGAGTTCCAGGCACTGGACGTACAGATTGTAGGCGTGGGCTTCAGTGACCCCTCGCGCCTGGCGAGTTGGGCCGAGGAGGAAGGCTTCCAGTTTGAGCTTTGGGATGATGAGAATCGGGAACTTGCCGTGCATTACGGTGCAGGAAACGCCAACTCGTCCTTCCCCAAGCGCATCAGCTTCCTCCTGGACCGGTCGGGTGAAGTCCTGCTGGAGTACACCGAAAACGTCAATGTCGGCACCCACCCCGCACAGGTCCTCTCCGACAGCCAGCTCCTCTTTGGCGCGGATTAGCTGGGCCTGAGGGTTAGGCAGCCCCCTCGCCTTTCATCGCCCTGAGCAACGCCTGGGCATCCCCCAAGGCCATTTCTCCAGCCCCGCCGTCGCGCAGCGCATGGAGAAGTTTGAGCGTACGGAAGGCGTCGTTCCACTCCCTCAGTCGCCGGGACAGCGGGGCTCCCTGTACCTGAGCTGCTGCAGCCTCAGCCGCTCGGAGCGCTCCCGATTGCTCCACGACACTCAACAGCACAGAACTCGATTGCTCCAGTCGGAAGCGAAGGGTCTCGATATCGCCCCCGGCTGAAAACTCCTCCAGCGCATTGATCCAGACCTTGAGTCCCTGAAAAACTTGGGGAGCCATCACTCTGTAGGGTTGCCCCTCGGCCAGCAGACCCCGAATTTTGCTCACTGCGGCACCCGTCCCGAAAGGAACACGCGAGGAAACCCGCCCTCGAATCCGAATGGGATCGCCGGTGAGCTGCTCCACCCATCCCACCTTGGCGAGCTTGTTGAGCAAGTAAAAATCCTCACCGGCCTCCCGCTTGGGAAACCCACGCACTGCCGCGTAGGCTGAGGCTCGAATCCCGATCAAGCTTCCAATCGTGTGGAACGCATAGGGCGACTGCGCAAAGCGCAGGCCGTCCACATAGTAGTGAAGAAAGGCTTCGTAGAGCGC
This sequence comes from Myxococcota bacterium, assembly GCA_036021505.1. Lineage (GTDB taxonomy): Bacteria > Myxococcota_A > UBA796 > UBA796 > CAJQPC01 > JAYXVV01. The sequence continues at coordinate 8,436 of JAYXVV010000121.1, forward strand.
CATGGCCTCCACCTGGAGAACATCGCCCTCCGGGACATGCTGAAAAGGATACAGGAGCGCAGAATTCGACTCCTTGGCCTCCCTCACCCGCACCAAGTAATTCGAGGGAAGCTCCACATCGGCGTCCGTGCAGAGCATCCATCCGCCCCGCACCCTGCCTTCGGCCACAAAGCGCAAAGCGATGTCGCCTGCAATCTTTCGCGCTAAACCCACCCCTTGCTTTGCAGGCAGGCGTCGCCCCTCGCTGTACCGATCCACCGCGAGTACACGCAGACCCGCGAGCTGACCCCACGCTAAAGGCCCCGGGCTCAAATCTGCGGCCCTCTCCAGTTCCTGCCAACAGAGGCGGTTGCTGCAATGAACCGCTTCATCGGCGAGAAGGCCACCGTTGACCACCACCACCACCAACGCTTGATCCGCCTCAGCGACCTCGCTGAGGCTTTTCAGGGTCTGGATCAGACTGCCGTCTTCTCGGCATGCAGGAATGCAGACCACGTGCTCAGCGGGTGGTCCCGTCCAAGCTCCCTGCTTGGCCTCCGGCTCGGCATGCCGCTCTAAGTACTGCTGAACCGCCTTGTCGGACATCAGTGAAGCGCTGCTCTCAAGGGCAGCCGGGGCAGAAGAGCCGCCTCTGCGTCCAGAAAGAAGCGGAGCCGCTCCTCGATCTTCTCTGCAGCAAAGTAGCCCGAGGCGAGGTCCAAAAAGATCTCGGCGTGCCGTTCCTCCGAGCGCGTAATTTCCGCATAGAAATCCTTGAGATCGCCATCGGGCAGAGCCTCAGCGATGCAGCCGAAGCGTTCATGCCCCCGGGCCTCCACGACGGCTGCGAACACCAAGCGATCCAAAAATTCCTCGTCACGACCGTTTCGAGTGAGTTTGAGGAGCCCATTGACATACGGATCTTTGGTGTCCTTCGAGAACCGCAACCCCCGTTCGATGCAGATCCGAAAGACCCGATGAAAGTGGGTCAGCTCCTCTCGAGCCAGAACAATCATCGGATCCAGAATCTGCGTTCGATCGGGGTAGCGCATCACAAAGCTCATCGCCATGGCCGACGCCTTTCGCTCACAGGCTGCGTGATCCAAGAGAAACGCATCGAAATCGGAGAGGACTGTCTCGACCCACTCGGAGGAACTCTGAGGAAGATTCTGCAACATGACGGCCGCTTAACCGGTCGTCACTGGGGTCCCGCGAAGCCAACTCTTGTGAAAACCCCGCCATTTGGTCCTGCACGGCTCGCCAAGAAGCAAAAGTGAGCATACCTCTCCTGAAACTTGGACCGCTTCTTCCTGAGGATCTCAACGATGCGACTGCTTTCTGTTTTAGCGCTTTTCCCATTGACTGCCTGCAGCGACTACAACCTCAACAGCCAGTGCACGTCGCGTGAGCCGGCCTTCGACATCGAGGAAGTCTCCGCGCTCGAGGAGGCCTGGGGACCCAGCTGGTGGTCTGCCGACGCTGTCGTGGTGGACGCCCTGGAACCCGAGAACCCCGAGGCAAGCTGGCGCGTCGTTTCCGTGGATGTTCTGGTCATGGTTCCGACCAGTCACCTCGACGGCAGCTCCATTTGGCCGAGTGAGTTTGAGGGTGCCCCGCTCACCGTAGAGGTCTACGACACTTCAACGCTAACCGACACGTCCGCCCAGATGTGGTCGTTGACACAAGAGCTCAACACCGCTGAGCTGGAATGGAGCCCCCACAGCTTTCCCGACATGACGGAGATGTTCGAAACCGAGTACCAGATGGCCTGGTGGAACTTCAACATCGCAGGTCAGACCAGCACCACGCCCATGACCTCAGACCAGTTCGCAGTGGGGCTGCGCTGGCCCGAAAAGATGGTACCGGAGGTCGGCTACTCCAGCTTCAACCGTCCCTGTGATGCCAACTGGACCATCAACGACGGACAGACGCAATGGCAACACAACAGCGACACCAACTCCGATCCCACCTGCTCATGGCCCATGTTTCGTGTCGAAACGGAAGTGGTCTGGGAGTCGGAGGTGGAGTGCCCTTACTGAGTCGCCCGAGAACGCAGTCCTCATGGCCTCGATAGGCTGCTTGAAGGTGCATCCCCACTGCCTTCTTCCGCAGGTGAAGCAACGACCCATCGGTCTTTGACGTTGTGGTGCTCGGCTGCCCCCTGATTCCCTGGAGTTTCGTGTGTCCAACTTACAGAAACGCCTCGTTCGAGCGTCTGATCTCAGCTTCACACTCTATGCGACGGTCGCAGCATTCAGCACCTACTTCTGCATGTATGCGTTTCGAAAGCCTTTCTCTGCGGGAACCTATGATGGACTGGTGTTCTTCGGGACCGAGCTCGAGCTCAAGACCGCATTCGCCCTCAGCCAACTCATTGGCTACACCCTGTCCAAATTCATGGGCATCAAGGTCAACAGCGAGCAAGGGCATGCAGGCCGAGCCAAACTGCTGGTGGCCCTTATTCTCGCCGCCCTTGCCGCACTCCTGCTCTTTGCCCTGCTCCCCACACAGTGGAAATGGTTGGCGATTTTTGCCAATGGCCTTCCGTTGGGAATGGTGTGGGGCCTTGTGGTGAGCTTTCTGGAGGGGCGTCGCACCTCAGATGCCCTGATGGCTGGCCTGTGCTGTTCCTTCATCTTGGCGAGCGGCGTGGTGAAGGACTCGGGTCGTTGGTTGATGAATCACCATGGGGTGACCGAATTCTGGATGCCCTTCGCCACAGGAGCCCTCTATCTCCCTGGCTTTTTGGCCGCAGTCTGGCTGCTCAAGCAGTTGCCTGAACCTTCCACAGCAGACATTGCAGAGCGCTCGGCTCGTGGTGTGATGGACCGTCAGGCCCGATGGTCTTTTGTGCGGGAATTTGCCTTGGGTCTGACGCTCTTGATTGTCGCCTACACCGTTCTTACCGCCTTTCGAGACTTTCGAGACATCTACCAAGCCGAGCTTTTTGCAGAACTCTACAGAGACGCCGCCCCCGGTTTTCTGGAGAGTCAGCGGGCTCTCTTTTCCAAGTCGGAAACCCCGGTAGCCTTTGGTGTGATGGGGGCTATGGCCTTGCTGTACTTCATCCGAGACAACAAGAGAGGATTTTTTGCAGCGTTCTGGCTGATGCGGTTTGGCTTCGCCCTCGTGGGTTTGTCTGCCCTCGGAGAGCAGTCCGCCCGCTTGGGCCCCCTCGGCATCATCATCGGG
>JAYXVV010000122.1:0-3910 GCA_036021505.1 Myxococcota bacterium
CTCCTTTCTGCGATGGCCAGAGGGTTCCTCTTGGCCAACTGCGGGATTGTCGTCAGCGTCTTCCACGAGCATCCTCTTGCACCCACCCTGGCTACGTACCACAGAAGGTCTTGTAGCACTTCGTGAACTCCTCGGACGCCGCACCCGCAAAAGCCTCGAAGCCCTCACGGACCTGATACGGATGCGTGACCCGCTCGAGCAGCTGCTCAAAGGGGACCAAGTCCTGCTCCTCCACAGCCGCATTCAAGGCCTCTTCCACCAGGTGGTTTCGCGGGATGTACACCGGGTTGATGGTGTCCATGCCATCCGCTGCCTGCGAGCGACTTGCAGCCTGATGATCGAGTCGATCCAGCCACTGTCGACCCCAAGCGCTGAACTCCGGGCTGCTCGCGAGCAAGCCATCCGTTGCAGTGTCCTCTTCACGAGCGACCGATGAGAGCTTCCGGAGGGTGGAGGTGTAGTCCAGCTTCTGAGTCTCCAAGATCTCGGTCAGATCGGCCACCAACTTGTGATCGGCTTCTTGAACATCCACAAGTCCGAGCTTGGTGCACATGCGCTGCACCCATTTCTCCTGATAGTGCATCGCAAAGGCCGTCAGCACCTCCTGAGCCTGTTCCACCGCGATGTCCGCGTCCTCATCAATCAATGGAAGCAGAGCTTCGGCAAATCGAGCGAGGTTCCACTGGCCGATTCGGGGCTGGTTTCCGTAGGCATAGCGGCCGTGGTAGTCGATGGAACTGAACACCGCTCGACGGTCGTAGGTGTCCATAAAGGCACACGGACCAAAATCGATGGTTTCCCCGGCAATGGTGAAATTGTCGGTGTTCATCACTCCGTGGATGAACCCGATGGACATCCAGCCGGCAATCAGCTCGGCTTGGGCCTGACTGACGGCGGAGAGCAGCCCCAAGTACGGTGCGGCTGAGCCAGCGAGATGAGGGTAGTGGCGCTCAATCGCATAGTCGGCGAGCTGCTTGGTGCGAACCCGGTCGCCTCGCGCTGCGAAGAACTCAAAAGTCCCCACCCGAAGATGGCTCGATGCTACCCGGGTGACTACCGCACCCGGAAGCGACCGCTCGCGTCGGACCTGTTGACCGGTGGCTACGGCGGCCAGCATGCGGGAGGTGGGAATTCCGAGGGCATGCAGCGCGGCACTGACCAGATACTCTCGCAGAACAGGTCCCACGCTTGCCTTTCCATCCGCCCCTCTGGAGAAGCGTGTGGGACCTGAGCCCTTCAACTGGATGTCGCGACGTGTGCCGCTTTTGTCCACCAGTTCACCCAGCATCATGGCCCGTCCATCCCCGAGCTGTGATGCGAAACCGCCAAACTGGTGACCGGCATAGGCCTGAGCGATCGGTTCAGCCCCCTCTGGGAGGAGCTGACCCGAGAAGATCAGGTGGGCTTCTTCTCGAAGCGTATCGGGATCCAGCCCCAACTCCTCGGCCAAATCGGCGTTAAAGGCCAGCAAACTCGGATTGGGGAAGACCGCGGCACTGGCCGGCAAACAGAAGTCCCGCATCTGCGCAGCGTAGGTGTTGTCGAAAGGAAAAGAGGTGGTGCTCGGCATGGCCAAGAGTGTACTTCAGACCCACGGATTTCGCTCGCGGCTTCGCAGGACACCGTCGGGGCCAACATGGCTCAGGAGACTTCCCCCTGCCCTGGTCCGGGAACGCCACCCGATTGGCTCCGCTCCAGCGCCACCCAAACCGCCCTCTTTTCCAAGTTGTGGGGAGGCGATCATCGACATAAGGCTTGGCCAGACATCGGCCCAAGTGCCACCCGTCCTTGTTCACAGACCTGCCCGATCTCTCGAACTCATCCTCTCCTGAGCAGCACCCCTCAGCGACTTTTCCAAGGAATGTCCCATGAGCTCCTCCACTGGCCGACTTGTTCTTCTCCTCGGTGGAGCGCGCAGTGGCAAGAGTCGTTTGGCCGAGAAAATTGCGCGAGAGGCCGGCGGAGACTCCGTGACCTATCTGGCCACCGCGGAGGTACGCGATGACGAGATGGCGCATCGTGTGGAGAAGCATCGCGCGGATCGCCCCCAAGTCTGGCAGACCCTCGAAGAACCGCTCCACGTCGCGAAGGCCCTTTTAGAGGCCGAGCATGAAACGGTTCTCTTGGACTGCATCACCCTCCTTGCAAGCAATCACCTCCTGGGCTCCGGGGAGGAGGCTGCCCACGATGCAATCGAGCGACTCATCGAGACCGCCAAAACTCGCACGGGCACCCTCATTGTGGTGTCCAACCAAGTCGGCGATGGCATCGTTCCGATGAATGCCCTCGCAAGACGGTTTCGAGACCTCCAAGGAACCCTCAATCAGCGGCTTGCAGACGCTGCCGATACCGTGGTGCTCGTCGTGGCCGGACTTCCCCTGACACTTAAGGGCCAGGGCCAAACAACTGCAACGTTTGGAGAGTGAGCAGCAGTGAGTCAGACGATGACCTGAGCGACTCTCGGACCGTTCAGGCGCTCCACAGTCTCCACAGCCATCGTGAGGTAGGTGGGCACGTCCAGGTCAAAAACCCCGGTCACCCAAGCATCCACCACAAAGCGTTGGTCTTCAGTAGGCTCCAGCGTGGTGCCGGCAACCAGATTGATCATGACCTTGGATTCGGTGTGTCTCCCTTTGAGCGTCTCGTACACACCGCCCACCTCGAGGACTCGAGATTGGCCCTCCACGGAGTCAAAGTGGGGGGCCCCCACTCCCGGCAGCTCACCCAAGGACCAGAGCTTGAAGAAACCGCAGCCCATCGGAGCAGGATGGGCATGTTCATCTCCATGAACGGACGGCACGTAGCCCGCATCGGCCACCTCACCGACGATAGCGGCCAATCCATCGAGATCTTGTACGCCCCGAGCGGCGGCGATGCCATACACCCCTCCTAAAACCTTCGGACCCCGCATGCCTGGGTGATCCGACAAGCGGCCATCCACGCATTTAAACAGTCCATCAGAATCCACCTCCACCAGATCACTCACATCGGAACGTCCTACGATTTCGGCTTTCCAACCTCGGCTTTTCAAGACTTCAACAATCTGATCCGGCGTCATGATTCCTGTCCTCATGGGTTGTAGAAAACAATCGGTGGAAGCTTATCACCTCCTTGGCGAAGCAGGCTCCCCAACTTCAAACTCTCCGGAAACTGGATCGAAGCTGACACATGGAGGTGGAGGTCTTTCTCACCCCTGCTGTTACCGAGTCGTCATCTTGATTCCATCGATGTCCACAACACTCCCCCCTCCGGCTTCCAGACTGAGTCGCGTGTGGAACACGGGACGATTGCTCGTCTCGGGTGCAGTTGCTGTGAACGCCACTTGAGTCCACTCCGTTCCCAAAACTGCCGTGTGCGTGTCGCTCGCAATTGGAGCACTCCACATGGTTTGATTTCGGAAATCAACGGTGACTTCGAGGACGTCGCCCTCTGAAGCGCCTCGCGCCCAGAGGACCACATCGATCTCCTGACCGTTGTTGGCGGGATTGGGCTGATGCACTCGACCGCCGTCCGTCAGTCGTAAAAAAGAACTCCCTTCATGAGCATCCATGGCCTCCGTGATGCGCTCAACCCCCGCGGAGGTGTAGTAACGCCACCCGTACCCGCCAAAGGGAGCCACTTCCTCAAAGCTGCCGTTGGCGACATCGCCCTCCCAGCCGTAGCCACTCATCAGCAGGGGCTCGCTGGCCTCCCAGCCAAGCGTGGCCTCGATGTGGGCAATGAGGTAGCGCGCCATTCCGCCATGGTCATACTCCGCACCGTGCCACTGCTCGAACACCCAAGGAAACTTGGCGACCGACACATTCGGATCCCCGTAGTCCTGCACCACATCAGTGGTGTAGTCCGCCGGTTCATCCCAGTCCCACCCCCAGCCATTGAAGACCACACTGTGGGCGTCGGGATGAGCTTC
>JAYXVV010000123.1:0-2630 GCA_036021505.1 Myxococcota bacterium
GCATCGATGGTGGAGAACGTCCCGCTGGGAGGGGTGGCCTGGCCGTAGTAGTTGAAGCCCCAGCACCGGACCTCGTTGGCATCGTTGATGGCGCAGTTGTGATCGCCTCCCACACTCAACTGGGTGAACTTGCCCGCAGGCGGCCTGGCCTGCTCGGATTCATTGCTTCCCCAGCAGACCACGGAACCCGAGAGATCAATGCCGCAGCTGTGGTCTCCACCCGCACCCACGGCAAGCCACTCCACCACAACAGGGATCTCCTCACCGGTGTCGTCTGTGTCCGTGGGATCCCCGCTGTCTCCATTGCTCGTGTCCCCGGTGTCCCCCTCACATTCGCTGGTGCCCGCGCATCCATCATCGTCGCAGTCAACGAGCCCATCGGAGTCGTTGTCCGCCCCGTCAACACAGTCGCTCAGGACGGAACCCTCTTCGCGATCAGTGCTGTCGGAACTGCAACCGACAACCAACAAGCAACTCAATCCAAAAAGGGCAAACTGACGCATGAAATTCTCCGAGGGGGGGCTGGGGTGTGTGCCAAAGCAGCGCGTGGACAGGCTACTGGTAAATCCGAACATAGTCTACCAAGTACCGGGTCGGAAACACCAAGTTCTCGATGCTTCCACCGGCCCCGCCCCCCAGTGCAAGGTTGAGGAGAAGGCGGTGCGGCTGCTGAAAAGGATTCTGGCCCGCGCATGCGGCGGATCCGTTGAGAGTGGTGGCGAGGGACGCCTCGTTGAGCACCTGCCCGTCCAAGCGGATGATCATCTGCTCCTCATTCCACTCCCACTCCCAGATGTGGAACGCGTCCGTCCATCCCTCGCCCCAATCGACCACCGACCAGCGAGTTGCGTCCCAGTAGGGCTTCCACCGGGTGTCTGTGCCCCAGGCAAAGTTCGCGAGGATGTCTCCGCCGTAATTCTCCATCACATCGACCTCACCGTTCGAGGGCCACTCGCAGTCGATTCCCAGCGTCCAGATGGCCGGCCAGGTTCCTTCGAGGTTGGTGACCTTGGCCCTCACAACCAAGTGGCCGTACTGCCATGAATAGCGGTCCTTCGTGGTCACGCTGGCGGAGGTGTGGGTGATGGTCTCGCGGCTGGTTCGCCAGTCGGAAGAGCCTGATACATAATTGGGATTTGGGCGGGTCTCGGAACGCCCCTCAATTACCAACACACCGCCTTCTTGAAAGGCGTTCTCGGACTGGTACCACTGCACCTCTTCGTTGCGAACAAAACCGCTCTCATAGGTCCACTTGCTGCCGTCTAGGGCACCCTCCCCGTCGAACTCATCCGACCAGACCAGCAGACGATCCGAGGGCCCCTCGTCCACGAGCACCAGGTCATCGGCATAGCCGGGCTCGGAACCCGAATGCTTGTAGGCATAGATCACGGCCGTGGTGTTCGTGAATCCGGTGGTGAAGCTCAAGGAACCCTCTCGGTAGGTGCTCTCCTCAAAGAACACCCGCATCTCCTCCCCTCCGTAGTCCTTCACACCAATCAGCAAGGGATCGGCACCTGTGGTCATCCCCCAGCCACTGAGCCGGTAGACTCGGTTGGGCTCGAGGCCCACAACCACTTGTTCCGCCCCGTTTCTCTCGGTGGCCATGAGCGACCAGTCTCCCGACAGCGCCTGGCCCTCCACTCGACTCGCTCCACCCCAGATGCTCCAAGGCGACTCTTCCTCCTCGAATCCGGGATTCGCCAGGAGATTCGAGGGGGGGTCTGGCTCCGGGTCCGTGTCGGCGGCGGTGTCGGGTGTGCTGCTTGAATCCGTGTCCGTGTCCGGCTCCGTGTCGGTATCCGAGTCCGTATCCGTCTCTTCTTCACCCTCCGCCGAATCGATGACGATCGAATCGCCCGCGGAACACGCCACCACCAGAGCCGTCGCTAGAGCGATGTGCATCGGTGCGTTGCGTCGCAAGAGGCCCCTCACATCCGAGACTGGTTGTTTCCGCTCGAGTTGGTCGGATGGATGCGATTCGCCACCCGCTCGAGCACCCGCCAGACCAGCGATTTGATTTTGCTTTTCAGCATGAACCCTCCAAGGGACGCCAACGATCGTTCCCAACCATAGCGTGCTCTCCCATGTTGCTGCTCAGTTTTCTCTCAGGACGGGCAGGACCACACGGGATCCGCCTCTCTCGCCGAGCTCGCGGTACTCGGAAAGCCGGCCATTACCGATGCCGTGCTCTGCAGGGCAATCCCCTCCTCGCTCAGCAGCGAGAACAGGTGCCTGTAGGGTGTGAGTCCTTCTTCCTCCACATTGAGGGCATGGGTCACAAAAGCAAGGACAGCGGCATCGCTGTCGGCTGACTCGAGATCCTGCAGGGCAAGCGGAAGCTCTGCGCCAAGAACGGTCTCCTGAGCTGCGGCTGAGGTGAACAGCCGCATGCGAAGCTCCCAGACCGAGTGGTCCTCGTAGTCTGCAACACAAGGCCGGCTGACCAGGTCGCCGGGCTCTTCCAGGGAGACATAGGGGGCGGGTCCACCGGCCATAGAGAAGCGGAGGTCCGGATGGAGTTCCTCGGTGGTCGCCGTCTGTACCGAGCCGCTCGACGACACACCCGACACCCAGTCGAGCATCTGGTTGAGATCGCCCAGATGAAAGGGGTCGGGACCATTCGGGCCCCC
>JAYXVV010000124.1:0-3782 GCA_036021505.1 Myxococcota bacterium
ACCTTGGGCGATTGCCCCACGTGAGAGGCCTTCTGCCTGAATGTTGCTCAAACTCTCGACCAGCGGAATGGCATTTCGCCCCTGCACAGCCACCTGTGCCCAGTCATCGGAGGCATTGGTGATTTCGGCATCCGGATTCGGGTTGTTGGCCACCAGCCAGTCGAAATCCTTTTCCCGGTTGGAGGCGTTCACGCAGACCAAGTACTCCGACTGTGCGAGGCGATAGACGAATACATCGTCGACGATTCCCCCTGAAGGGTTCAAGATTGCCGAGTACTGGGACTGCCCGATGTCTACGCTGCGAACATCGTTGCTGAGAAGCGTGTTGAGAGCCTGTTCCGCCCCCTCCCCTCTCACCATGATTTCACCCATGTGAGAGACATCAAAAAGTCCCACCGACTTTCGTACCGCCTCATGCTCCGCAAGGATCCCTGCATACTGGACAGGCATTTCCCATCCACCAAAATCAATCAGACGGGCGTTGCAATTCTTGTGCGCGTCAAAGAAAGCGGTACGGCGGAGTCCCATGAGCAGCCTCTCCATCTCAGGTCTTCGACCTATCACAACGGACGGGGGTGACAAGTGCTCAGCCCCCTGATCCGAGCCTCGCGAATGGGTTGTCCCAGAAATGTTGCAACGGCTCAGCGTTGAACTCAGAAGTCGAGTGCTACGCCTTGCCGATTTGCAGCGCTTCGAAGCGTGTTTTCCATCAACATCGCGATGGTCATGGGCCCAACACCTCCCGGAACTGGGGTGATGGCACTCGCAACGGAAAATGCGGATTCATAGTCCACGTCACCAACCAAGCGTCCGTCATCGAGGCGATTGATGCCCACATCGATCACGACGGCTCCTGGCTTTATCCAGTCCCCTTTGACCATCTCGGGACGGCCGACGGCTGCCACCACGATGTCCGCACGAGCCACCTCCGCCGCGAGATCCCGGGTCCGTGAATGGCAGATGGTCACGGTACAGTTGGCCTGGAGGAGCAACTGTGCCACCGGTTTTCCCACAATGTCCGATCGTCCGATCACCACGGCGTGTTTTCCGGAGGTGTCTACGCCCGCGTCTTCGAGAAGCCGCATGACTCCGAGCGGAGTGCAGGCCACGAACTGCGCTCGCCCCTGGGAGAGCAGGCCCGCGTTGACCGGATGGAGGCCATCGACATCCTTGCTGGGATCAATCGCATCCAAAATCGCCACGGCGTCCAAACCCTTGGGGAGGGGAAGCTGCACAAGGATGCCATCCACCTCGGGATTCGAATTCAACGCATGCACCTGCGCGAGCACCTCGGCCTCGGTGCTGTCTGCCGCCATGTTGATTTGTTGGTGTCCAAAACCCACCCGCGAGGCCACGATGCCTTTGCGTTTCACGTACACCTGGCTCGCCGGATCCTCTCCAACAAGAATCACTGCCAATCCAGGCTTTCGAGGCAGAGCCGCGGAGGCCGATTTGACCCGACCCTGGTTGAGGCGCTTGGACAAGGATCGCCCGCTGAGAACCTTTGACATACTAAGAATCTCCATCCGAGGAGGTGGAGCCGCCCGATGACCCGCCTGATTTTAGCCCGTAGTGATCTTTGTACCAGCCCCCACCTTTCAGGTGAAAGGAAGGCGCTGAAATCAGCTTCTTCAAGCCGTCCGCCTGACACTTTGGGCAAGTCGTCAATGGAGCATCTGACACCTTCTGAATTTCTTCAAACTGGTAGCCGCAATTCGAACAACCGTACTCATAAATGGGCACAACTTCCTCCCGCCGGCGGTTTAATCAGCAATCCCTGGCTCGGCACATGCAACATTGAAGCGTTGCAGGCTTGGCTCATTCGACCTAAACGCGGTTTTGAAGCGAGAGCACTGTGTACACCAACGATCCTCGAATCATCGTAGTCACCGGAAAAGGCGGCGTCGGGAAGACGACCGTGAGTGCTGCGTTGGCGATGAAAGCGGCTTCAGAGGGCAGGAGAGTCTTGGTGGTCGAAGCCGCAGGCGCCGAACGGGTAGCCGCTCTTTTTGGACTTCAAGGACGAAGCTACAGCCCGCGAAAGTGTGCCGAGAACCTCTACACGCTTTCGATCACGGCGGAGGAAGCCATCGAGGACTATGTGCTGCTGCGCATCAAGGTCCGAGCGCTTTACCGCATCGCCTTTCGCAATCGCGTCATGGGTCCGTTCATCAATGCCGTTCCCGGCCTCAATGACCTCGTGCATCTCGGCAAAATCTTCCACTTGGAAGCGTCGCAGAAGCGAGGCCGTCCCGAGTGGGATCTCATTGTGTTTGATGCCCCTGCAACGGGACATGGACTGACCATGCTGTCCTCTCCAAAATCCATGATGGCGATGACGCGAACGGGTGCCTTCCACGACAATGTCGCTCCGGTTGCCGAGGTCTTCTCGGACCCCGAGAAAACCCAGCTGGTGCTCGTCGCCAACTCCGATGAAATGGTCATCAACGAAACCCTGGACCTCTACGAGCTGCTCGGAGAAATGCAGCAGCAGGTCAGCAGCATTGTGCTCAATGAATGCCTCGATCAACCGATCGACGCAGGCCTTTGGAGTGACGTATCGGCAGAATTCGGGGAGCACCCGGAGCTGGTGGACTTGGCCCAACGTGCGATCAAGCGAAATCACGATCAGCGCGAGGCGGAGGCTCGCTTGCAGATTCAAACGGAGCGCCCGGTGGCCAGGCTCCCCTTTCTCTTCAATCGGGACCTGAGTCTTGGGGATCTCGAGAAGCTCGCCTATGCACTTGGAGGTCATCGTGAGTAGACGCATTCTGATCTGCTGCGGTGCTGGAGGCGTGGGAAAGACCACCTCCTCAGCAGCCCTCGCGCTCCAACTGGCCCTTCAAGGCCAGCGTGTGGCTGTCATCACCATTGACCCTGCAAGACGTCTCGCGGACGCCCTCGGCATCCCCGATCTGGCGCACGATCCCCATTCTGTGGATCTCCAGGCCATCGATCCAAGCTGCACCGGACAACTCGACGCCATGATGCTGGACATGAAGGAGACCTTCGACAGCATCATTCGCCGCCACTCTCCCGACGAGGAAAGCTGTCAGAAGCTGCTTGAAAGTCGGTACTACCGATTTGTGTCCGAGAAGCTGGCAGGTTCCCACGAGTACATGGCCATCGAGCGCCTCTACCAGCTTCACAGCGAAGGCCACTACGACATTCTGGTCGTGGACACGCCTCCTGCCCAGAACGCGATGGATTTCTTGAAGGCTCCCAAACGTCTCGCTGGCGTGATGTCCGAGGGTGTGGTTCGCTGGATGAGCTTGCCCAAAGACCGTGTTGGTTTTCGTCTCTTGGAGCGAGGTTCAAAGACCGTCATGACGGTTCTGAAGAAGCTTGCCGGTGAGCAAACGGTCAGCGAGATTGCGGAATTCTTTTCCCTGATTTCAGGCCTCGCTGATGGGTTCCGAGAGCGCAGTGTCGAGATGATGCAGCTTCTGGAGAGCGAGCACACTTCCTTCGTCTTGGTCAGTGCTGCTTCACCCGCCGCACGCTTCGACGCACTTCGATTTCTGGACCTTCTCCGGGAGAACGGGCTGCCCTTTGGAGGAGCCATCGTCAATCGCGTCCACACGGCCCCCAGTTTCGAGCGCGACACGCTGCCAAGTCGTCTCCCGTCCATGCCGAACCACCTCGAGCCGACACAATGGTCCCAACTCTTGAGCGGACTACAGAAGCTCGGTGAGAGACAGCACCGGCTCGCAGAATGCGACGCCCCTTACACCTTGCCGCTCTCTGAAGATTCCCCGCTCTGGTCGATTCCTCACCTGCAC
>JAYXVV010000125.1:0-4766 GCA_036021505.1 Myxococcota bacterium
CCCCTCACGATATTCCGCCTCAAAACCCGATTATCAACCAGTCATTAGTTTTATTGATTTTACATCATAGAAATCAGGTAGATAGAGCACCAACAAAGCCCTTGTGAAAGCGACATATCGCATTAGAAGCAGCCCGAACGGCCCCTCCTGCCGTCTTGTTCATCCTTTCCACGGACCCCATGGCCATGACTCCATACGTTTCCTCTCCCCTTCTCACCCGAGAAGCGGCCCTTGAGTACCTCCACGCCCAGCAAGAAATTCAGGCCCTTGAGACCCCTCAGGGTTCGGCCCAACTCGCTCGCACTCTGCAGGCCAAACACGACTCCGCCTTCTCGGCCGGGGCTTACTACTCCATGATTGCGCTGCAGCGAGCCATGGACGCCCTGACACGCGGCTATCTGCAGACCCAGCCCGAGCGCCTGGATGAGTGCTTGGAAGAGACCGATCTGAAGGCCTCCGAAATCGAGAAAGGCTTTGATTCCTTCAACAGCCTCTGGTCCAACGGGTCTCCCGCCTTGAATTCCTCGGACTTGCTGAAGCTGCAGGCACTTGCGGAAAACCCTGCACTGCTCGAGGTCGAATCCCTGCTCGGGACCCAAGCCCTCGTGAGCGACGCGCAGGCATCCGCAGGATCCCTGAGCCTCAGTCTGCGTGAGACGGAAGCAGAAACCGAGCCCACACCGGGTTTCTCTGACCCGCTCGGCGTCATGCTCACCGAGCCGGCTCGACGTCACCAAGAGTCACTCAAGGACCAGTTGGTGTTCATTCTCGAGAACTGGGAGTCCTGGCTCGACGAAGAGACCAAGGCTTTCCTGACGAGTGCCCTGGATCTGCTGGAAGAGGAGGATCGGTTTCGAGGCCATGGTCCAGGCCCCGCCCAGCTCCCGGGGCTTGGCGGCTTCAACGATCAGGCTGGCATGGATGGCGTCTACGGGAACGGTGCCTACGGATTCGGTGGCGGACTGAAAGAAGGCGATCTGGGATACGTGGATGACAAAGACCGCTTCAGCATGGACCAAGCGTGGATGCCCAACCTCATCCTCATTGCGAAGCAGACTTACGTCTGGCTCCACCAGCTCGCTCAGGAATACCAGCGCGAGATCCGCACCCTGGACCAGATTCCCGACGAGGAGCTCGACATGCTGGCCGCCCGAGGGTTCTCAGGCCTCTGGCTGATTGGGTTGTGGGAGCGCTCACCCGCAAGCCAGAACATCAAGCGGCGCCGGGGCAACCCGGAGGCGGAGTCTTCAGCGTACTCGTTGAAGGGCTACCGAATTGCCGACCGGCTCGGTGGCCAGGGAGCCTTGGAGCGCCTGCGGGTCCGCGCTGAATCCCGAGGCATTCGGCTTGCGGCCGACATGGTTCCCAACCACATGGGTATGGACAGCGACTGGATGGCTGAGCACCCCGACTGGTTCCTGCAGCTGCCCCACTCGCCGTACCCCGGCTACTCCTTCAACGGTCCCGACCTGTCGGGCGACGGACGAATCCAGATTCGACTCGAGGACGGCTACTGGAGCGAGTCCGATGCGGCAGTGGTCTTCCAGTGCGTGAACAACGACAACGGCCAGGTCCGCTACATCTACCATGGCAACGACGGCACCCAGATGCCCTGGAACGACACCGCACAGCTCGACTACCTCCAGCCCGCTGTCCGAGAAGCAGTCATCCAGGTCATCCTCAATGTGGCTCGCGAGTTCCGCATCATTCGATTCGATGCCGCAATGACCCTCGCTCGTAAACACATTCAGCGTCTCTGGTACCCCCCTCCAGGACACGGTGGGGCAATTCCCTCCCGCTCAGAAAACAGCGTGGATCTGGCGACCTTCAACCAGCAGGTCCCGGGTGAGTTCTGGCGCGAGGTCGTGGACCGCGTCGCACAGGAAGTCCCAGACACCCTCCTCCTGGCCGAGGCGTTCTGGATGATGGAGGGCTACTTTGTGCGCACCCTCGGCATGCACCGCGTCTACAACAGCGCCTTCATGCACATGCTGCGTGACGAGGACAACGCCAAATACCGCCAAGGCATTCGAGACACCCTGGCCTACAGCCCTGCGGTTCTCAATCGCTACGTCAACTTCATGAACAACCCGGACGAGGAGACCGCTGCAGAGCAATTTGGAAAAGGCGGAAAGTACTTCGGAATCGCCACCATGATGTCCACACTGCCGGGTCTTCCCATGTTTGGTCACGGCCAGGTCGAGGGCTTTACCGAGAAATACGGGATGGAGTACACCCGCGCCTACCGCGACGAGCGCCCCGACTTTGGCCTTGTGGAGCACCACGAGCGTGTGATCTTCCCGATTCTCCGGAGTCGCCACCTCTTCAGTGGCGTGGATCACTTTGCTTTCTTCGATGCCCGAAACGACTCGGGAGTGGAAGAGAACATCTACGCTTTCTCGAACCGCTCCGACATCACCGGAGGGCGCTCCTTGGTGCTCTACAACAACGCCTATTCCCACGCTGCAGGGTGGATTTCTCAGAGCAGCCCGATCAATGTGGGCAGCACCGATGAGCCTCAGCTGATCCAGAAGACCCTGGCAGAGGCGCTGGAGCTTCCGAATGATCCCAACCTCTGGGTGGGACTTCGAAATCTCCAGGACGGACGCTGGCTGATTCGCAATGCAGCGCAGCTCCACGGAGAAGGATTTTTTGTATCACTTGAGGGCTACCAGTGCCTGGTGTTCAGCCAGATTGAAAACCTGAACCCCCATCAGAATGACTGGCGCTTGCTCAAC
The DNA here is from genome assembly GCA_036021505.1 of Myxococcota bacterium. GTDB lineage: Bacteria > Myxococcota_A > UBA796 > UBA796 > CAJQPC01 > JAYXVV01. Next base: position 2,739 of record JAYXVV010000125.1, read on the forward strand.
GAGTACATGAATCAAGGTTGGATCGATGATCTCGATTCACGCCCATGGATCGTCGAGACGGTCGAGCCTGAACCGGCCGAAGAGGAAGAATTCCCCGAGGCCAGCGAGAGCGAAACGGAGCCAATTCCAGGGACTGAAGACACTTCTCTTGAGGCTGATGGCACAGCTGTGGAAGAATCCTCCGCGTCGGACGACGACCCCGACAACGAGGCACCTCAATGATTCAGATCTGCATCCACGGTCACTTCTACCAGCCTAGCCGAGTGAACCCCTGGACGGACCAGTGGGCACGTCAGCCTTCTGCCGCGCCCTTTTATGACTGGAATTCCCGAATCTCCGCGGAGTGCTACGCCCCCAACAGCGCCGCACGTCTGCTCGATGCGTCAGGCCGGACCCGGGCGACCCGCAACAACTACCGGTTCATGAGCTTTGACTTCGGCCCCACGCTGCTTCACTGGATGCAGAAAAATCGGCCTGCCCTGCTCCGCTCGATTGCTCAGTCCGACAAGGACAGTATCGGCTTGCACGGTCGCGGTACGGCCATGGCGCAGGCCTACCACCACCCCATTCTTCCTCTGTGCGACGACCGCGATCGGCGCTTGGAGATCAAGTGGGGCCTGGATGCCTTCGAGGCGGTTTTCTCGCGACCGGCTCGTGGCCTCTGGATGCCTGAGACGGCCATGGACACCGCAACCCTGGAAGAAATGGCTCGCCAAGGAGTCGAGTTCACGGTCGTTGACTCCCACCAGATCCAACGCTACCGCCTCAAGGAAGGCAGTGCATGGATCGATGCCGATACCGAATCCGATGTCCTCGGACATGCCTACCTTGTGGAACTCCCCTCAGGTGCAAGCATCACGCTGGTTCCTTACTCCCGAGACCTGTCCCACGGAGTGGCTTTCGGTGGGTGGCTGAACGAAGGAGGCGATTTCGCCGACCGACTCGTCGAGGCCGGCGAGGAAACCGGCTTTGTCATCCTGGCCACGGATGGAGAAAGCTACGGCCACCATCATCGTCTGGGTGAAATGGCCTTGGCCTACGCCATCGAGCAGCTCGAAAAAAACGAAGACGTGGAGTTCACCACCGTCGCCCGCTGGCTTGCGGACAACCCGGCCACCCGACGTGCGGAAATTCGAGAGCCCTCGAGCTGGAGCTGTGCCCATGGAGTGGAACGCTGGAGAAGCGACTGCGGCTGCGCGATCAATCCATCCTCCGGGTTTCGCCAGCACTGGAGGGGGCCGCTGAGAGCCGCCTTCGAATGGCTGCGGGATCAGGCCCGCGAACACCTCGCGCCGGTCGGTTCCACCCTGCTCAACGATCCCGAATCTGCTCTCGAGGAGTATGGCGCCCATCTCGCCTCTGGGGAGAACTTTGAGACGTGGGTGACCCCCTACTTGGCAAGCGGCAGCAGCTCCGTTCCCCAAGCCCAGATTTGGTTCGACTGCCATCGCCATCTGCTGGCGATGTTCACCAGCTGCGCCTGGTTCTTCGACGACTCCACCGGTCTCGAGCCCCAGCAGAATGTTCGCCATGCTGCCTGCGCTGTCGGACTCGTGAAGGAACTCACAGGCGCCGATCTCTTTGAGGGATTCGAGCACCATGTGCGTCAGATTCCGAGCAACACCGAGAGCACTGTCTTGGTGGACACCCTCCATTCTTTCGCTCATCGCGAGAACCATCCAATGCGGGAAGTCCCCGGCTACAGCACCGAAAACCGCACCGCAGGAGTTCTCCACCCCGTGACGGCATTCAACTGCCCCGGCCCCATAGGAAGCCTGGACGGCGGTCGGGAATTCGTCGACTGGATGAGCGAAGTTGGGCTTAAAATTTGGCAGATCCTGCCCCTCTGCCCGAGTGACACTTTCGGCAGTCCATACAGCAGTTGGTCCGCCTTGTCCGGCGATCCCACTCTGGTGGGTCTGAAGTGGCTTGAGGGCATGGAGCTGCTTCCTGCGCAGAGCACAGAGATTGATGAGCGCGTCGTGTACAGCAAGGCCCGAACGGAGAAGCTCACCGCTGTACTCGCGG
>JAYXVV010000126.1:0-5919 GCA_036021505.1 Myxococcota bacterium
GTTTTTAATGTGACGTCAACGGGTTTCGTTGGAGAGACGTCGCGAACGATTACGGCGATTTTTGATTTCAGCGGCAGTGGAGAGGGTGACATTCTCTACTGGCGGTTGGAATAGGAGCGAGCATGGCAACACTGCTTGGTATTGATTTGGGGCATCACAGCGTGAAGCTGGCACTGATGGAGGGTCGGCTTGGTCGAGTGGAACTCTCTGTGTTTCGCCAGCGGCGGGTTGTGCCCACGGATGGGGACAAAGCGACTCTGGAGGATCGCCTCGAGGCGCTGCGAATCTTGATGTCTGAGGGGCTGGATTCCTCCAGTCAGGTCATCGGCTTTCCTACGGAACGGGCTTCGGTTCGCTCCTTGGAGATGCCGTTTACGGATCCAAGCCAGATCGACAAGACCCTTAGCTTTGAGCTGGAGGGGCACGTCCCTTTCGACCTCGATGATTTTGTCCTCGACTACAGAATTGCTCGGGGAGGTCGTGCCTCCCGGCTGGGTACCGAGGGGAAGAGTTTGGTTCTGTGCGGCTTGGCTTCTGAAGAATCGGTGGAGGCCTGGATCGACGGTGTCGAATCTGCTGGGGCAGACCCCAGGCAGGCCGTACTGGATGCAGAAATGCTCGGCTTCCTCGCGGAGGAGGGTCGGGTTCAGCTTGTGGTGGACGTGGGTCATGAAAGGACCTTGTTGGCGTTCTGTGCAGGCGGAGAAGTTCTTGATGTCCGGGCTGTGGAAACGGGGGGGCTGGCACTGACCCAGGCGTTGATGGCGTCTGGAGGGCACAGCTTTATTGAGGCCGAGGGACTCAAACATGCGGCCAGCCTGGCTCCTGCTGAGGACCGGACAGAAGACATTGCGCTCGCCGATGTCCTGAAGGACGCCCTCTCTCCGTTGGTTGCTCAGCTGAGAACCAGCATCTTCTCGTTCGAGGGGCGCCATGGACTGGAGTTGGAGGAGGTGCTGCTCAGCGGTGGCGGGAGCCATCTCAGAGGGCTGCCAGGAATGTTGAGCCGAGAATTGGCCGTGCCTACCCGGCAGGCGGGAATGTCCGAAGAAGCGCAAGCGCTTCCATCGGGAGCTCGCTATGCGCTTGCTCACGGCCTGAGCCAACGGGCGGCCGGAGTGGGGGGGCGCCAGGCCTTTGATTTCAGGAAGGGCCGTCTTGCCCATTCGGGAAACCTCGCTTTTGGCAAAAGTCTGCTTCGCTATGGCGCAGTCGCGTTGTTGTTTTTCGCGATCGGTGGGGCTGTGCTGTTTGGAATGAAGCGCAGTGGGATTCATGGTGAAATCGGTGAAGTTCGATCCGAGCTGATCGAGCAGGTTGCAGCGCAGTTCCCGGATCTTCCCCCGTCGGCTCTCGAGGGAGGAAACACGGCATTCAATACGCTCTTGGATGTCGCAGGCAAAGTGGGGGAGCGCGTTGCAGTTCTCGAGAGTACGGTTGCCGGTGAGCCTCAGACCTTGAGTCTGCTGAAAGAACTGTCGGAAGCGCTGCCAGCACCGGGTGATGCTCGGGTTGAGGTCACCAACCTCACCATCTCTGAGACCTCGATTGTGATGAAAGCCAAGACCACAGGGTACGAGGCGGCGTCCACCATTGAGCAGGCGATTCAGTCCAAAGAGCGTTTCAAGGAAGCTACACGAGGTGATGAAACCAAGCAGCGCAACGGACTGACCTTCAGCATCACCATTCCAATGGAAACGAAAAAAGACGATGAAGGGGAGGAGGGTTGATGGCACTTTTTGGAAAGTTAAAAGCCCGTCTCGCCCAGACAACATCGCCGCTGGAAGCGCGCCTCGAGGCCGTGCTCTCCGGCATGAAACCTCGGGACAGGATGCTCTTTGGTGGCATTGTGGGCGCCGTACTTCTGGTGTTGGTTTTCGCCGTGGCCTTTGGCATGCGCTCCTCGCTGAACGGCTTGAGGGGCGATCTGGAGAAAGAGCAAAATCGGCTGACGCAAGTGCTCACCATGGCCAGTCAGTACGCTCAAGATGCCCAGCGGGTAGAAGAGTTGGAGGAATCGCTCAATGAGCACCGTGGGAAGGACTTATCGGCCTTTCTTGAGCAGGCTGCCTCAAAGGCCCAGGCAGCCGATTCGCTGAAGACCATCACACCCACCGCCACCACCACAGTCGGTGGGCTTGAGCAGAAGAACTTCACAGCCAATCTCAAGAAGGTCACACTCGAGCAAGCTCTGGATTTTCTCTACGAGACTGAAGCCAGCGGCTACCCCTTGAAAATTGAATCTGCGACGATCAAAGTGGAACGCGGTGCCAGCAAGCTTCTGAGCCTCAACTTGGAGATTGCGACCTTTGCGCTCATCGAAGAGGAGGCGGGCTGATGCTGGTACGAATGGCAAAGTTCATGGCCGGTTCTCTTTGGTTTTTTGTGTGCATTCTGCTGGGCGTGAAGCTCTTCTTCCCCGCGCAGGCTGCGGCCGACCGCGTCAGTTTTGAGGTTGACCGAGCGACCAAAGGAAGTGTGCAATTGGTCTTGGGAGATGTGGCGGCCTGGACGCTCTCCGGTTTGGCGGTGGATGAACTCCAGGTTCTTCGTCAGCCCAGGGCCCGAGGGCGCCGAAATGACGAGGAAGCCTCTCCAAAGGTTCTCGCAGAGCTGGATACCCTGCAGGTGCGCCTGAATCTGCTTCCTCTGCTTGGGGGATCGCAGCTCTTGGGATTGGCGGCAGAGCTCTACGACGGAAGCCTCAGCGGAACCTTGGGTCGAGACGGCAAACGGATGGTCTTGGACCTGATGGCGAACGAGCTGGACCTGAGCCAGTACCCGGCGGTCCTCCCAGACGGGGAGGCTCTGCAGCTGGTAGGGCGACTCAGCCTGGAGTCGGATCTCCGCATCGACAGCGAAGAACTTGAAGACAGCTCAGGAGACCTGGTCCTCGAGATTGACGGCTTTGGGATCCTCAATGAGGCCTTTGCTGACAGCTTTAGCGAGGCGGTGGTGGAGCTCGAGGCGGACGATGGCAAGTTGATCGTCTCCAAAGGAAACTTCGAAGGGGAAAAGATCCAGGCTGTCGTCACCGGAGAAATTGTCCTGAAGGAGCGCATGGCTCGGTCCAGGGTGGACATCAAGATTCGAGTGAAGATGGACACCAGCTACGAGCTTCTGGCCAACGCGGCGGGCTTCAAGCGGGCCCGAGACTCGGACGGTTACTACCATTTTAAGTGCACGGGGACCCTGGACAATCGGCGCTGTCGGAAAGACACTGCCGCTGCCCGAGGCTCCGGCCCCCGGGGAGGAAGAGGGCGCAGCGGGGACCGCGAGCGGTCCTCCAGTTCATCCAGTGAGCGCTTCTCTCCGGATGAGACCGCCGAAGAGCGCAGGGAGCGTCGGCAGGAGCGCATCCGCGAGCGTCGAAAGAAAGCCAGAGAGCGTCGCAGTGGAGCGGGTTCGGAGCGGGAGCGGGTGCGGCCGGATCCCAGCCGCTCGCGTCGAGGCAGAGACGACGATCGGGACGAAGACGACGAAGAGGACTTTGAAGAGGAAATGTTCGAGGATGAACCCCCCTTCGAGGACGATGTCCCTCTTCCCGATCTGCGAGACGCAGACATGGATGACTACGACGACGACATGGTCGAGGAAATCAGCGATGAGCCGTACATCGGAGATTAGCTGGCTTTGCTGACCAACATGTGAAGCAGTCTCTTGGCTTCGCGATGGTCGGGATGCATCCGAACGACAGATTCCAGGCGTTTGATGGCCGACTCTGCCTGGCCAACCTTCGACTCAATGTAGGCCAGAAAGAACTGGGCTTGTCGGTTTCGAGGATCGAAGGAGACAGCGAGGCGCAGCAAATCGGTGCTTTCCTCAATGCGCTCATCCTCCGGCATGTTCGGGTGGTGAAAGACCGCCCAGCCCAACCAGGCCAGGTTTCGAACCGAGTCGATTTTCTCGTCTCGGGCTTTGCGAAAGCACTGAGTGGCCCGCTTGAAGTCCCCCGCGGCAAAGGCTTTGGTTCCCTCAGAAAAGGCAAGTTCTTCAAGAGAGGGAGCCGCGTTCTGAGGCGCAGGGCTTGGTGGTGCTGCCGTCCTGGCTGATCGCGGCTTGGCGTCGGCAGACAGGATCGATGTCTCCGCCTCGACCACCATGCGGGCGAGTTGGGCGGCGATTTTGCGCGCCTCTTTCGGGAGATCGGGATCCCGAGACTGCAGGCTGTAGCGCGACTCCATACGCTGTGTGGCTCCATGAAGCAGGTCGGCACCGCAGTCTCGCGGCAGGCCCAGGATGGTATGGGGGTCCGCATGTTTCAGGCGCTCGAACTCGGACTTCAATCGCCGGAGGACGAGGGCCGGGTCGGGAGTGGCTGCGGGATGGGACCGCACTCGGGCTGACGCTTGACGGGTGTTTCTGCGCCCTGCTTCTGAGGCCGTGCGTTTGTTTCGTCGGCCGAGTTGGGGACGAGTGGCAATGGGCCCCAATCGAATCAGTCCCAGGGCGCGAAGGGCTCCCAGTTGCCGGACCACCGCGGTGGCGGGAACGTCCAATTCTGAGAGAAGTTCGGTGGTGCTGCAGTGAGGTTTGCTCTGGTCGAGCACCCGGCGAGTTTGCTCCGAGAGGGGAAGCTCATCGAGCAGTCTCTTGCCGTTGATGGTCTCAATGCAGCGCTTGTCGAGCTGGATTTCAAAACTCACAGGAACATGCGCTTCCGCTTCTCTCCAAAGGAGACTCGCCATCCTGGATGAGTCTCCCTGGCCGTCCTGTTCGATCTCTTGAAACTCCAAGTTGGAGCGCTGAAGGAGCGCACTTACTTTGGTTGTGTCCGCATTCGAACTGAGGCCGCCGGAGTACACACTGATCCAGTTCTCGTCTCCCTTACAGCGGAGAATGCCCGTCTTTTTCTCCTGCCAGATCTGGAGAAGAATCCGAAAGTTGACGCTGTTGGAACGCTGAATATTGGCGGGTTTCGCTGCACCACGAACCGCAGCCCTCGGTCGCACTGGCGGTAAAGGTGAAGCTGGCGCAACAAGGGGGCTTGGTGTGTGGCTCAGGTCCCTCAGACGCTTTGCGAGCCCGAACATTTCAAAGGGTCGGGGCAGAAACTCCTGCAGCTGGAAGCTCCGGGTGATTCGGTCGACAACTTTGGAGTCTTTGTGATGCACCTCAGACATGAGAACCACGGGAGCAGCAGCCCCTGTCGGATGGGCTCGAAGTTGGGCGAGAAAGGTTTCGGCAGGAGCCACGTCTACAGGGAGCTCCATCAGAACCATGTCGGACGGAGTGCCGCAGTAAGCCGCCCAGCCCTGCTCAGGTGTGGCGCAGGATTGCACGCGAAACTCTCCACGAGCGAGCACGTTCTCGAGCACGCGGCAGAAGTCAGCACTGGATTCAATGAGTAAAAGCCTCATGAGGCTTCCTCGTTGGGGGAGGGTTATGACTCAAGTGTATTGCAGTTTGGAAATTCTCGTCTTGTTCAGTCGCGGCGGAGAGATATTTTTGACCCATGACGGATGCAAGTATTCGCTCAAAAAAGGTTGAGGGGCCGCCGCCTCAGGCGGTGCTCTGGGCACTGCAGAATCGGCCAAATCCCATCTGCCTCGATTCGCCAAATGGGCGCACTCTCATCAGTTTTAGTGCAGCCCCCCCTCTGACACCCGGTGGGTCGTTCGAGGAAGCAATTCGGAGCGCTCTCGAGTCGCGAGAAGGTGCCGACGGCCACCCTTTTGCGGGAGGCGTGATGGGCTACGTGAGCTATGAATCCGGGAGATTTTTCGAGCAAATGCCCGAGGCCAGGGGGCCTCTTCCCCTCCAAGAGTTTGGACTCCGACGCTATGAGGGGTCCATGGTCTTTGAGGAGGGGCGCTGGTGGATTGCGGGGACGGAGTCGTTTGTGGAGGCGGCGTGCGAGTTGGTCCTGGAAGCGGGGCAGCACCAGAACCATCCCCAACAGGGCTGGGGGTACAAACA
>JAYXVV010000127.1:0-8144 GCA_036021505.1 Myxococcota bacterium
GGCGATGTCTCCCAAGCGATGCACCGGCAGATAAAGCCGGTCCCCCCCGCGGTACTCCACTTGGAGCATGTCGGCTGGCCCCTGGCCGACATCCACCTGATGCAGCCCAATGTAGAGTCCAATGCCATGGAGCCGATGGACAACCAAGTCCCCCTCTTTGAGTTCGGAGAAGGACTTTACAGCCGCGTCCTTGGCGACCTTGGAGAAGCTCCGATTGGCAGAACGCACGCGATGCTTTCGTCCAAAAACCTCATCCGCCGAGAGCATGGCAATCTGGGCGACCGGTGCATGAAACCCTCGAGGGAGACGACCGCGCAGCAGTTGAAGGGCCCCAGGTTCCCAGGCATCTGGATCGCGCTCTTCCGTGCGCTGTACCTTAAATCCGTGGGGACGAAGCAGCTGGTCTACCCGCTCAGCACGCAGGCTGCTTTCCACGACAATGCCCACACGCCACCCTTCCTCCAGCCATGCCGCTATCCGACCCAAAACGTGGGTCAGCTCTTTGCCTGCTGGACGGAGTCCGTCATTGCCGCGGCAGTCAAAGTGATGGCTCCCCTCCATTTCCAAGGGGTGTACGCAGCGGCTCTTTTTGAGAAAATCCAGAAGCGGCGCAGCATCCCAGAATCGAGTGGATGGGCCAATCATGGGGCGGTCAGGAACCGGCACGGCCTCGAATCGATTCTGGATGCTTGCCGCTCGCGCTTCAACCACCTGCTCACAGCGCTCAGGCTCCACAACCAAACAGGAAGTTCGCCCCAGCAATTCAGGCAGCGGAGCGAGCGGGAGCAGGGCTCCAAGGTATTCCTCACAACCGGAGAAGCGAAGACCATCTCGAAGTTCGCTGAGCACCTGACGCCGACGGGACGGACCATCCGGGACGGTGTCCATCACCTCTGCCAAGACCGAACCCGCGCGCTGCAGAGTTTCCTCGCTGAGGACCACCTCATCTGCGGGCAGGAAGGTCACCCCTTCGAGGACCTCCCCGCTGCGCTGCGTGTCCGGGTCAAACTCCCGAAGGCTCTCTACCTCCACATCAAAAAACTCCACACGAACCGGTCTTGAGCGACCTGTAGGCCACACATCGAGCCGGTCGGCACGCAGGCGAAAGCTGCCCTCATCCTCAACACGACCAACCGAGAGGTAGCCTGCCTCGAGAAGGCGTTTTGCGATGGCATCCGGATCGACTTCCTCGTCCACGCAGAGACTCGCGACAGGCTCCAGAGCAGCCAGCGGGGGCATCTTCAACAAGAGCGCCTCAACGGGTGCCACAAGGAAGCAGGAGTGACCTCGAGAGAGCGCGTGCAGAGCCTGAATGCGCTGACGAGGTCGAGAGGGATGGGGAGACTGGCCGTCATAGGGACGGTTGTCGTCCGCAGGCAGAAGGAGGGCGGAGCTCGCTCCTCGAAAGAATCGGAGCTCGCCCACCAAGGCCTCAGCCTCCTTTTCGGTGGGGACCACAACCACAACCGTTTGCCCATGAATCCGAGAAACAGCCTGAGCCAGGGCACCCCCCTGGAGCCCACTCCAGTCGTGGGCTTTCTTGGCCGCCCAGAGCTTCGGCACGGATTGGAGAAAAGCGGGCATGCCCAGGCTAAACCGCTTCGGGTTCGGCTTCTTCCTGCTCCTTGGCTTTCTTCGCTGCGATGCGCTTTCGAGCATCTTCGATGCGCTGCTCATAGAGTCCAAAGATCGCCATCTTCATCCAGACGAGAAGCAGCACATTCACCGTGGCAAAACTTGCCACTGCCCAGCCCCCCACCTGTTCCGTCCAGGTGGTCATCAGCGGAAGGGTCATCTCTGGAACAATCCAGACCACATAAGGGAGCCAGATGCGGAGAATTCGGCTCCGACGTCCCTGCGTCAACTTTCGGGAGCGATCGAGCGGCTTCTTGGACTTGTCATCCGTCGCCGTGATGGGATCCACAAAGGCGTACCAGAGTCCATAGAGAATTCCGGGGACCACCACGATCAAGCCCACTTGAATCATCACGATGGCTTTCAGGTGGGGTTTGAACATTCTTCGGTAGCGCGAGCGAGCAAAAGCGTAAGCAGCGCTGGCTGTCGGCGTTCGACCCTCGGAGTCCTCTCGCCAACAGTAGATCGCGGCTGCGTTGATGAGCGGGTAGACCAGAGCCATCCAGAAGAGTCCGAAGAGCACGTGCCCGAGCTGGTTCGCAACCATGACCATGCGCTGGTCACGAGGGTCGGGCTCCCACGGCATGAAGTACGGGGCGAGTTGCCAGCCGAGGAGACCCCCGAGAGCGCCCACCACCAACAGCAGAGGCATCAGCGCCGGGAGGTGCTTGATGGTGCGCTTGGCGGAGCGAATCAAAATCTGAAGCAGACCGTCCTTCAGCAAACAGACCGCGAGAAGCGCCAGTCCGGCCAGCATGCGAAGACCGAGGCTTCCATCGATCGGTTGTCCTTCCGCAACTGCACTGAAGATGCCAAACCAGGCAAAGCCTGCGAGCAAGGTACCCGCCAGTGCGCCGATTGTGCTGAGGAAAAACAAGGAGACCTCCAAGGAGTCGGGGGCCACCTAACGCAGGGAATCGGGATGCACCATCGGGTCTGAGGTATGCTGACGGGAGCGCAGGCGAGGAGCCCTCATGGGTCGCGACATACTCCACCTTGATGCGAGCTTTCGCTCCGCATTTTTTCCGAAAGATCTGGACCTCCAGGAGCTCGAGGCCGTCCGACTGATTCTGCAGGGCAATTCCGTCATCGACTGGAACAAACTGGACCTTCCCGACCGCGAGTCGGTCAATGCCTTCTTGCGGGTTCAGCTCTTCGACCCGGAAGACGCTGTCGACCAGACGCGAATGCGCTTTGTGTTCAACCAGGCCATCACCTACCTGGAGGAACACTTGGGCCTTCGTTTTCCTGAGGATCTGCGAGACCCCAGTGATGTGCGTGACATCTTCATCACCGCCAGCACCTACACCGGACGGTTCCGCCGGAGGCAATCGCAGGCCTGCATGATCCTCAAGCTGATGCATGTCATCAACCACATGGAAGCAGCGGAGCTGAAATTTCAGATGCCGATTTCGGAAGCCGCCCTCTTTGACCGGGCCGAGAAGCGAATCCTGAATTTTGCAGACCGGATGCGAGCCGACGGCCAACAACTCGTCGCCTTCTACGGATCGCGGAAAACGCGAACCAGTCTCATCACCAAACTTCTTGCGAAACGAGAGACCATCGCGGCCACGGTCTTCGACAAGTTGCGCTTCCGAATCATCACGGAAGAGCCCGAGCAGATCCTGCCAGTCCTCGCTTACCTGGCCAGAAACCTCTTTCCCTTCAACTACGTGATCCCTGGCCAGAGCCACAACAACCTGGTCCACCTGCGTCGGGCCATCCGCGACACGCCGCACTACGCCAATCTGGCCTCGCAGATGCAGCGGCTTCGCACCCACCCTACCGACTGGCTGCCCGACAAGAACCCCTTCTCAGGAAATTCCTACCGGATGGTGAATTTCATCTCGGACTTCCCTGTCCGTGTGGATGAGATCCATCCCGAAATGGATGCCCATGACACCTACCTCCTCGGTAAGGTCGTCTTTGTGTTGGTGGAATTCCAGATTGTGGACCGCAAAACCGCTGAAAAGAATGAGATTGGCGACAATGCCCACGAGCTCTACAAGGCCCGTCAGCGCCGCATTGTGGAGAGCCGGCTGCTTCGAGGAAGCCTCTCGCGGGTGGATTCCAAGAAGTCCAAGTAGTTCCCATCAAAACCCATAGGGCCCGACTCGGAGGGGGAAGTCCAAGTCGGGCCCAGAAGGCGTTACGGCAGCGTTCATCGCGGTAGCTCGTCCGGTAGTCGGCGGGTGTTTCACCGCCGACCACCTACCGAAGCAAGGGGCTCGATGCTTCGGTTCGGGTTGCCCCGATAGACTCGCAAAAAAATGGAGAGAGCTGTCGTAAGAGAAGAGTTTCTAAATGGGTAAAAGCCCCTTTGTTTTCCACCAAAGGAGAACGGATCGGGGAAAAAAATCATGACCCCCACAGCCCATTTTTTTTGAATTTCTCGAGACGGCGCTCGATTTTTTATTCGATGGCCCGCAGATCCGGGCGATCCTCGCCTCGACTGAAGACGGGCGGCTCGCCGAAGGGTGCACTCGCGGTGATCCACTGGGGTCCTGTGGTGGTCTCACCGCTCCAGACATGCACCCAGTCGCCTTCGGGAAGGTAGAGCGTTCGCTCGACGGAGCCTTGCTCGAGCACAGGGGCCACGAGCAGGTTCGGTCCGAGCAGGTATTGGTCGTGGATCTGCCACGTTTCCCGATCGTCTGGGAATTCCAGCAGCAAGTGGCGAACCATGGGGACACCCGTGCTCTCCCCTTCCGCCGCCCACTGCTGGCGCTCCGGAGCCAGTGCCGTGTGAATTCGACTCATGCGGGAGAAATGCTCGGTGGTGTACTCCTCGGCGTCCCAGCGGTGATTCTCCTCGCGTTCATTGCCGTCGTGTGTGCGCATGAAGGGACTGAACGCACCCAGCTCTGTCCATCTCAGGTAGAGCTCCTTCGTGCTCGGTCCACCCGAGAATCCCGCAATGTCGTGGGTGGCAAAGGGCTGCCCGGAGAGCCCCAGTGTGATCATGGCCGGTACGACCGTTGGCAGACCATCGGTCTCCGACCAGTCCGCCTCTTGGTCTCCCACCCAGTGGACCTGGGCCTGGGACTGCACGCCCGTCCAGCCGGAGCGAGCGAACATCAACCAGTCCCCGTCCGGCCGAAGCTCTTCCATCACATCGCGCGTCAAGGACTGCCAGACCTCCGGGTAGCGGTTGTGGAAGGCCGCAGCATCGCCCTCGGCGATGTCAGCATCCAGCGGCAGCCACTCGGCAAAGTCCGCCATCCAGCCATCGAGACCGATGTCCCGAACCGCTACACGCAGGTGTTCTCGAATGTACTCTCGGGTGTCGGGATTTGAGAGATCGGCTGTGGTCATCGAACCGCGAGGCCCAATGAAGGTGGCCACTTCTCCTGTCTCGGGATCCAGCGGCAGCATGCCCGCCTCTTCCATCTCATCCCAGTGCTCGAGTGCCTGGTCGACAAAAGGATTCACATAGCCCACGACGCGAAGCCCCTGAGCATGGAGATCGGCAACAAATCCTGCGATATCCGGGTAGAGATCCTCGTCGGCATTCCAGCGGTACTGCACGCCATACCCTCCGCCAGCGTTCTCTCGCTCACCCGTCCAGTCCTGGACCCACAGTGTTCCAACCGACACATCGGCCGCCTGCATGGCCGCAAGGCGCGTCAGGACCGCATCCGGCCCACCCTGGGTGCACATCCAAGGAAGAAAGGCCCAGTCGGGCGGGGCAGTGGGGCGGCCCACGTGGTCGCCGAGTTGACGAATGACATCCTTCGGGGTGGGTCCAGCAAAGACTCGCCAGCGCAGCGCGGTATCCCCCACCACCTCCAGCTCCGCACGCTGGGAATCGCTTGCACAGATGTCGGCCTCCACGCGGTAGTCGCTCTCCAAGAGCACTCCAAATCCTCGCGCATCGAGGTACCAGGGCATGGGGAAGTAGGTGGTGTGTTCGTTGCCGCTGAAGGACCAGACGGTGCCCTCCCGGCCGATCCCCTGCTCGCTCACAAGCAAGGTGAAGGCCTCCCCGGTCTGTTCTGTGGCGTTGTACTGCTCACCGAATCCATGAAAGGAACCGTCTTCGTCGCAACGAATGGGGAGCACGTAGCTGTTCGAGTCCGCCTCCGAACTCAGTGAGAAGCTGACCGACTCGCCCTCCGGCTTCACCGTCAGCAGCGCGGTTGCCCCGGTGTCCGCGGTGTACTTGAGGATGGCCACACCGTCCTTCACCTCGGCACTGGCGAGCTCACCAAAAACCACCCGCTCCTCATTGCTGCGCTCGAACCGCCACATGCCGAGACTCATCTCGACGGCCTCGTCGAAGCGACCGAGAGCAAAGTCGCCTGGAGTCTCAAACCCAACCTTCCCGTCGGTGAGGAGTCGGAAAGACCCTCCCTTGTCCACCTCCATGAGCCACTTGGAGTCCAACTCCAGTGGGCCTCCTGGGGAGCAGGCGGTAATCCAGAACATGCCAACAAATGCCAAAGCTTTCATGGCTCAACAGTACAATCGAACAACTCCCCTGGCAACGGACCGAATCCGCTTGACCGTCTCCAAACGCGTTGTTAGACGACAGGCTGCATTCCTCCTTAGCTCAGTTGGTTAGAGCATCTGACTGTTAATCAGAGGGTCTCAGGTTCGAGTCCTGAAGGGGGAGCCATTCACCCCCCACAGAGTACCCCTCTGTGGGGGGTTCTTTTTTCTGGGTGGTTGAGGTGCCCGAAGCCAGTTCCTTGTCGGGCCCTTCCCTTGGTCACGAGGGTCCACCGCATCCAGATGCGAGACTCTTGGACTACCCGCTGCATTGCAGTGAAGGAGCAGCCTGTCGATGTCACTGTCTGTGAGACGGTCCATGAGCGCGAGGGTGACCTCAGAGTCCTCCAGCCTCATCCTGTTACCCGGCCATCGAGGAGCCCAGTCGACTTGCCGTATCTCGGTAACTACAGGTAAACTTCTGCAATGCGCGGCTGGTCAATTCAACTTTCGATGATCCTGCTAATTGGCTGCACCGACGACAAGTCTACGGATACTTCCGACGGACCTACGGTCGAAGATGTAGGCAGCGATGCCGATGCCGATGCTGGGTCAGACTCGGGATCGGATGACTCGGGAACCGATGATGACGACTCGACACCGGTCGAGGCGGAGCCGGTCGGCCGCGACGTGGTGACCTATGTAGGGGGCCTCGGCACGGTGCTCTCGGCCGGGCTCCAGCTGAGCGATGGCTCTTTCCTGATCGGCGGCTCGAGCCCCGACCTCGCCTGGCTACCGGAAGAGACGGAGGTCGTGGAACTGAGCCTGCCTGCGGTCGATTCGGCGGCTTCGGGACTCGCCATCCTGCTGCATCTCTCGCCCGGGCTGGAGACAATCGAGGCCGCCTGGCACTTCCCCGAGGGCACGGTCCGCGACATCCGGCGCATCCGCACCACCAATGTGCCCGGGGCGCCGACGGGCACACTCTTCGTCTCCGGCTCGCGCGACGACACCGCCGGTGATGATGGCTACTACATCGCCCGGCTCGACGGGAACGTGGTGGATGTGCCGCTCACCGGTGCGAGCTGGAGCTACGATGTGGACGCCCCTCCGCGCAGCGCGGGAGGCGGGGGCGGGGAGTCCAACTTCGAGACCCGCCAGCCCTGGGATGTCGATGCAGAGGGCCGGGTCACCTTCGTCCGGGGCGCTGAGTACGACTTCGACTGGGCGTCGATCCACCGGCTGGATGCGGATGGTCACCGTGCCCTGGTGCCGGAGTGGCCGGTACACTGGATCGAAGGTGGAGGTGAGCACCGCGGACCCGCGAGCAGCTATGCTGGCGACAGCACGCTGGCCTACTCCGGCATCGTGATGAAGGCGGGGCGGGCGGGCAGTCTGCGCTCGCAGAGCCAAGAAGAGTTCGATCGGGTCGGCGAAGACGCCAACGGCAACCCAGGACGGCGGGGGACCTACCCGGATGACATCTTCTTCAGCGGCCCCTGTGTGACCGGTGGCGATTGTCCCGGTGGGCCCGGCTGGACCGGCTACCAAGTCTCCAGCAAGCCCACTCAGCGGGTCGGCGCGATCGAGGTCGATCGCCGAACGGGCGCCCTCTACCTCGGCTACTCGACCCAGAGCGTCCTGCCGGACGGCCTCCCGGACTTCGAGCCCGCGGTGGTGGCCTTTGATGCCGATGGCACCCTGCTGTGGTGGGACCGGCTGTACGAGGAGACGACCGCCAACTCCTCACCGGACCAGTATGTCGACGGCCTCGCCATCGACTATTTGAACGATCGACTGCTGGTGATGGCGCGCTGCCACGGCAACAACACCATCAACTTCTGGCGCGGTCACGAGCTGGCCGAGAACCCCGAAGGAAGCGGATTTCAGAACCAGTTCACGGGAACCAACGGCAACATCCACATCTCGTGGCTGGGGCGCTACGACCTGAGCAGCGGGCGCATCGAGCGCAGCAGCTACATCGCCGAGTACAGCAACACCACGGGCGGCCTGGGTAGCCCGCTGAGCGACCCGCTGCTCGATGGCTGGCCCAACCCCAACGGCGGCTGGCCCGACGT
>JAYXVV010000128.1:0-51606 GCA_036021505.1 Myxococcota bacterium
GGCGAGTCCGCTTGCTCCGTCTGGATCGTCCGCGCTCCCCACTCGGACGAGGGTCGTCAAGTTGACGGTTGGTGAGCGATGGTTCTCATGCAGGACAACAAGTAGACCGTTGGGGAGCTCCTCGAAATGGGGTTGCAAGTCGAGCGCTCGAGCGATTGGAGACCCCGTGGTGACAACTTCCGTGGGCGCCTCGGCTGAGGTCACAGACTCCTCTGAGGCTGAGGGGTCGGCCAGTGCAAGCGGGGCGAGCAAAAACAGAATCACGAGCTATTGTCCACTGTGCGGCGGGGGGGCGCAAGCCCCGAGCCGCGGTCAGGGAGTCCTTTCGGACCAAATGTGGGACAGTTTAGCGCCGTACTTGTTGGGTCAGCGAGAGGTGGGTTCTACCAACTCACCACCAGACCCGACTTGATTGAAGAGTCCCATCTCTGGACCTCCGTGCTGGCAGGGCGGCTGTCGTATTCGAGCTTCCAGGTTGTGGACCAAGCGATGGACTCGGTCAAGTTGACCCGCAAATCGGCCTGTTGAAAGCCTCGGATATCCTCGATGTCGGAGACAAGCGGCTGGAAGAAGGTTGTGGAGCCCAGGCTCAAGCTCTCCGCGGGCTGCCAGGCCAGGGTCAGGTAATTGGTGGAGCGCACGGTCAGGGGATCGGGCTCGGGTGCATCGAGGGCCCACTCCAGCTCGGCCATGGCGCCAACGGCAATCGCAGCCTCCAATGTGTCCGTGTGCACCAGAAGGCGCTCCACGCCGACTCCAGCAAGATCCCGCATCAAGATGCTTCGAAATTCGTTGTTGTCGATCTGCACAAAGCTGAAGGCTCGCCATCGGTCTCCCAGCTCCTGCTTGTAACGCAAGTGGGCGAAGGCCTTCTTGGTGTAGACCGCCTCGGAGGCCATCCCCCAGTCCCCACTCGCTTTGAGAAGTACCTGGTGGCCGTCGTACTGCCATCGTGTCCCTGCGAGCACAGAGATGGCGAGCTTGCTCTCGTTTCCGGCGAGGTGCTGCAGGCTCAGTTTGGCATTGCTGGCCCAGCCGTCTGCGTCTTGCCCGACTTGGGGAGAGAGCACATTGACGATGCTGGCTTTCGCAGTGGATTGGCTCAACGCCAAGAGGAGGAGAACAAGAAGCTTCTGCATGGGGCACCTTTGGATGGGCAGCCGTAGGGGTATCTCTTTGGCGCGGGTCTGCCACGAGGATTGTGGAGTGATGCTTTTCGGTTCCGATGCAATTTGGTAATCTCCACCGGGTGGGGCCTGCGGAGAGGCACCGAGACACGCGGAACAGGGAGGCAGCATTGGCGGATGACCGCGCGGATAAGGAGTTGCGCTCCGCGGATCACCTCAAGCACCTCAGTGCTGAGCGCAGCCGTCAGAATCGAATTCGGACGGTCCTGGGGAGCGGAATCTTTGCGTTGTTCCTGATCTTCGCAATGACCATTGCCCAGCAGTTTCGCAGCTTCGACTCCGCTCGCCTCGAGGTCAAAATGAACGCTCGGGCGAGTGCTTCGCTGTGGCCGATCGTGTCGGAAGAGTTGGATGCGTTGATCCCCAAGGTCCTTCCACCACTGGACGCGACGTTTCGCGCAGAGAGCCCTCGATACCTGCCGCGGCTGGTGCAGCACCTGGAGGTAGAGGTAGAGCGGTACAGTGAGGATGCAGAGGAGCAGGGCGATCGGATTCTGGACGCAGCCCTCGAGCAGGCTCTGGAGGCACGTTCCGAGGAGATCGCAGCACTCCAGGGGAGTCTCGACGGGGAGGAAACCCGTTCGGACGGCTCCTTTGACGCCATGGTTGAGCGGGCTCAAGGGTGGGCTCGGGCCGAGTTGGACCATGTCTTTGGTGACGAGGATTCGGTGCTGGATCGACTGAGAGAAAAAGCGCTTCAGTCGGCCAACGGAGAGCCGTCCGCAGAAAACCTGGATGATCTTCTCATGAGCCTGATTGCAGTTGTGAATCCCAAGACTGAGCAGGGGGGCTGAGCCTTGTCTGAGCAGAATCTCGGCAGCGATGTGCATGAGGAGGAAGAGGAGGCGGTTCTCCAGTCTGTGGCATCGGAAAACACCGAGCCCTTGACGGTACCTCCTGACCTCGGTGTTCTTGACGAGGAAGAGCCTGCCTTTGTGGCGCCTCCCGAAATGATGGAGGAAGAGGAGGAGCCTGAGGAAGAGGAGTCTCCGGCTGATATTTTCACGCACCCGGAAGGCTTGGAAGAGGAGGAAGAGGATCCCGGACCCACAGCCGCCGAGTTGGAAAAAGAACTTCAGGGACTCTCTCAGGTCTTGGAGGCCCAGGTCGAGCGGCTGAGAGCGAAGAACAGGCGGGCGATCCTTTCGAGCTCGCTGTTCATCATCCTTGTCGCCATCTACATGGTTTGGGCGGGGGGCGCATTGAAGACGGCCTTCCGACCCGAGGCCGTCGCCGATGCCGCTACGGGCGTTGCAGAAAAGGCGATTCCACAGGCTGCAGAGAGCCTCGAGCTTATGCTCGAGGATGGAGCCTACGACGTCGTCGATCGCTTTGGTGAGCGGGTCTTGGTCACCCTGCCAGCGTATCGAGAGGCGCTGGTGGAGGATTTGGAGGCGGCAAAGAAAGCGGTTGCGGACCTCCTGGCTGCTCGGGTGGTTGAGGCCGTTCTGGCCCTGGAATCCTCCCAACAAGCAAACGGAGGTGACCCCGCCCCAGACAGGAATCTCGACAATTTGCTGTTGAAGCTGGATCAGAGACTGGCTGCCTCGGTCTCGGACGAAAGCTTGATGCAGCTCAAAACCAGCGTTGGTGGGGCCTCTTTGTCACGGTCCGCCCTGGAGCAGATGGCACTGGGTCGACAGCCTCGCCATGACCGTGAAATCTTGTTGAGTTGGCTCTCTATGATTGCAGAGAGAACGGATAGGTAGCGGCAGTCCCTGCTCGGCGATAGACTCGTCTCCTCGCCGGAGGCTCCCGCATGCTGCTGCTTTTTGCTGCACTTTCCATCGCCGATGCCCAAACCGTTGCTGTTCCGGGCACAGATCTGATGATCCATCTGCCAGAGAGCGACCCAGACCTGCCGCCACCGTGGAGCTACCGCACCATGGATGTGAGTTCCGAGGTGAAGGTGGGGATGCGAAACATCGAGGCGTTCACGGACATTCGCCTGTCCACAACCTCCTATCAGCCGGAGGTGGCGGCGGTTTCCGAGGACCTCTTGGCATGGCTGGAGTCGGAGGACGAGGCCGATCCCTACGAGGAATACTCCATCGGAGAGCTGGTGGCGGAGGAGCATGAGAAACTCGGTCCGCTGCTGCGGGTGCCCTTTGAAGTGGCCGATACCCACCTGGAACAGACCTTCTACAGGGAGTTGGTGTTCTTTGGGATTGAGGGCGCAGGCGTCGTGGTTACGGCGATTTCCTCGGACTCAGCAGAGCGTGCCAACACCGTTCTGTCTGAGGTTGTGGAGATGATGGATCCGATGAAGCCAGCACTCGCCGAGGAAGAGTTACCAACCGGTAAGGTGCAGACCCCCTCCGGGTTCTCCGTCGAGCTTCCTGTGGGCTGGAGGGCCCTCACTGACGGTGAACGGGATCAGCGGGAGATGGCGTTGATCAAGGGCACCAGTGACTACGCGGGTGAGCCGGCTTCCTTCTTTTTTGTCGATACCCAGTACCTCAACAAAACGCCTTTTTTCTGCCGGGTGAACGATGCGGCGAGCCTCCATGTCCTTGATCCGAACAAATCATCGGCGGCAGTGGAGAACTTCAAAACTTACGGGCGGGTCTTTCTCAAAGGCGGCCAGTTCAGGCTCACGGAGGGTGGAGATTCCCTGGTGGGAGACAGCCTGCCGGAGAAGCCTCTCGACATCCAGGCTGAAGACGATGTCGAATTTTTCGCCCTTGCGGATCGGGATGCTTACCTGTGGCGTGTCTCCGGGGCGGTCTTTGATGAGCCTGTGTCAGCAAGCCTCTTCTTCACGACCTACGACGACCTGGGGCTGACGTGTGTGGCGCACGCCAGCGAGGGCGACGAGGCGATTCTCGGTACCTTCGAGGGTGTCATGCGGGGTCTTGAGATTCTTGATGGCGAAAACCACCCTATGGCCCTCTCGATGGGGGCCCGCTACACCCGGTGGTGGCCCTTCTCGAACCCGCTGATGCAGTTGTATTTCTTTCCGATCCCGCTCCTGGCATTCGGCGCATGGTTCGTCTACAAGAGTGACTGATTCGCCGCGTCTCGCAGCAGACGACACGTTAAGGGGGTTCCCTTAGACAGGAGTTTGCTGTGGTTCGTTTGAAGAATTTCGTCCAAGATCAGTGGGTGGAGGGAACGGGAGGGTTCCGCACGCTCTACAATCCCGCAACGGAAGAAGCGGTCGCTGAGACCTCCTCCGAGGGGATTGATTTTGAAGCGATGCTGGTGCACGCCCACAACGTGGGCGGGCCGACGCTGAGGGCAATGACCTTCGAGGAGCGTGCAAGCTTGCTCAAGGCGATGAGCAGGGCGCTCTATGCAGAGCGTGAGTCTCTGATCGAGGTCGCCATGATCAACGGGGGGAACACCCGGAAGGACGCGAAGTTCGACATTGACGGCGCAACCGCGACTCTCTCGTACTACGCCAGCATTGGCCGCGGACTTGGAGATGCCCGCATTCTGTGGGATGGAGATTCGGATCAGCTCACAGGGTCAGCTCGGTTTCACGGCCGCCATGCGTGGCTGCCTCTCCAGGGTGCTGCAGTCCACATCAATGCCTTCAATTTCCCTGCATGGGGAACCTTTGAGAAGGCCGCAACGTCCCTGTTGGCGGGAATGCCAGTGATCACCAAGCCCGCCACCTCCTCGGCTTGGTTGACCTATGAGATGGTGAAAATCCTTGTCGAAAAAGACATCCTCCCCCCCGGTACGCTGCAGTTGGTTGTGGGGGGGACCGGGGATCTTCTGGAGCGTCTCGGTGGACAAGATGTACTTGCCTTTACCGGTTCTGCAGCTACCGGAGCCGTCTTGCGTGGCGGTTCGGCCCCGGTTGAACGCAGTACACGAATCAATGTGGAAGCGGACAGCCTCAACTCTGCAGTCCTCGGGCCAGACCTCGAGTTCGGCAGCGATGTCTATTTTGCTGCACAGAGGAACATCGTGACGGAGATGACCCAGAAGGCGGGTCAGAAGTGCACGGCAATCCGAAGAGTCTTTGTGCCGGAGGGGCTCATAGATGCTCTCCAGGAGGCCATTTCTGCAGAGCTTGACCGTGTTGTGGTCGGCGATCCCCGTGAGGAGGGGGTCACCATGGGCCCGCTGGCAACATCCTCTCAACTTCGGGACTACCGGGAGGGTGTGGCTTTGCTTGAGCAGGAGGCTGAGATTGTGTACGGCTCAACGGAGCCGTTGGGAGAACGTGGATTCTTGGCGGGGCCCGTGCTGCTTCGAGCCAATGAGGGCGGCGGTACCCATGTCCATTCTCATGAGGTCTTTGGCCCTGTTGCCACATTGATTCCTTACGATGGAACGGCGTCGGCGGCAGCTGAGCTGGTTGCTCGTGGAGAGGGATCGCTCGCGTGTTCTGTGTACTCCTCCGACAAGACCTTTCTCTCCGAGCTTCTTCCGGAGTTGTTGACCTACAACGGTCGAGTGCTTGTGGTGGACAAGAAAGTAGCTGACACGGCCACCGGCCACGGGATGGTGCTCCCGCAGCTCAATCATGGCGGGCCCGGACGTGCTGGAGGTGGAGGTGAACTCGGCGCCCTGCGAGGATTGGAGCACTACATGCAGCGTTCTGCAGTGCAGGGCAACAAGGCTTTGATCGAGCGCCTGCTCTCTTAGGGGGCCGGCTGTGCTTCCGGAAGAGGCAGGCCTTTCGGGCCGGGGGGGCCGGTGCGTTTGGAGGACTCAATCTGAGCAAACCAGAGCTCAGACTCCTGGATCGCAGCATTGAGGAGTCGCTCTGCCTCTTCGTAGTCGCCAGTGAGAGCCGTCAGTCGTCCTTCGATGCCCAGCTGGATTCCCAGACGATTGGGACAGAGCCAGTCTTGGGCATGAAGCGGGCGGTGCATCTTGAAGACCTGCAGAGCGTGTTCGAAATGTTCTGCTCGTGCAAGGTGGCGTGTACCGGTGTTGATGAGTTGTTTGATGTTGTAGAAGCGGCTGCCATGAGAGTAGGCCTGGAGTTCCTTGATGTAGGACTCAAGGGCCTCCACGAAGGCGTCGGGGTCGTCTTTTAGCGCACCATTTAGGGTCTCAGCCCAGCCCTCAAGTCGGCTGCGATGCTCCGGGTCGTCCAGCCCCAACACGGCCAACTTTCCAATGGACATGGGTCCAGCACCGCCGGCGGTATCCAGGTAGAGGTCGCCTGTGGGAAGTCGCCCCAACTCGCCGGAGTGGATCTGATTGGGATAGGAAGCCTTTAAGATCTCCGTCACTTGGACGTCTTTTCGGAGCGCTTCGGCGGCGGCATCAGCGGCCTCTGGACGCCAGTATCCCCAGGGGTCCGAGAAGTTCTCCGGGTCCACGCTGTCGAGCCAGAACCGGTTCATCTCGAGGCGAAGGCGATGCCGGTCGCGAAAATCTTCAAAGTCATCGATTCGAAGGTCGGCCCACGGTCTCGGTGCATCATCGAGCGGCGTCATGCCGGAGGCCACCCGCCACCGATCCGTCGCATTGGGGCCGAGTCCCTCCGCGGTGGATCCTGTCTCGGAGAGTCGCAATGCAATCACATCGGCGTGGGACTGGGCAGCTTGCACATGGAGCTGCCGGATTTGCCGACTTTGTCCAGCCTCGCCGAGCTCAAGTTGATTCAGTCTCTCAGCCAACTTGGAGTAGATGGACTTGGCGAGGGGGAGTTCACCTTTCTGGACCTGCAGCCGCGCCAGATCTCTGGAGGCCTGGGCATAGTGACCCAAGACACGCATGGTGACGTCGTCCCAGCGTTCTTCTCCGTAGGCCATCGGGGCTCTCTTGAACTCGGCTGTGATGTTTTTCCAGCCCGGGTTGTCACCGGGAATGGGGGGGTGCTTCTCGCCGGTCTGGGAGTCGACACCAACCTCGGTGCGCGGCGGAGTTCCGTGTTGGGGGCCCTCAACCTGGAGCGTTTCTGCATCCTGGCAGGCGGCAATCAACAACAAAGAAAGCATCATTCCTCCGAGTTTTGAAAAGTCTAACGGTTCCACTGAGCGGGGGTTGGATTTCAATTTCTGCTCGAGTTGCGGCATAGTTCATGGGGCAGCGAGTGGTGTGCTGTGCGATGAGGGAGCGACGGTGAAAGGCATAGGTTTCGGCATTCTGTTTGGGGTGACGGCTTGCGGAGGTGCGCTGGAGCCTTGTGGGATGGGCATGGGGCGAACCGACGGTGGCGAATGCGCCCCTCTGGCCTCCGAGGACAGTGCTCGGCCTGCAGAGACTGCTGAGCCGCAGGAGACCGCCGTTGAGACTGCTGAGCCGGAGCCGACCCCTGACCCTGTCTTGTCTGTCTACCTTCTCGCGGGGCAGTCGAATATGGATGGTGTGGGCCTGGTGACAGGGCTTCCACCCTCCATGCAGGTGGCCTCCCCTGACATTCCTATCTTCTGGTCGGGTCGTTGGGCATGGCAGGGACTGGCTCCCTCTTCGTACATGGGGGTCCAGTACTTTGGACCGGAGGTGACGTTTGGGCACCGTCTGCTTGAGTTGGATCCAGAGCAGCCGCTGGCCCTGATCAAGCATGCATGGGGAGGAACCAACCTGGCGCAATGTTGGTACCCCGGAGAGTCTGGAAGCGACCCGGCAATGGGAGACTGCTATTCGGATTTTATGGCCACTGTGGACACTGCATTGTCGGGACTTGAAGAGCGTGAAACCCCGTATCGGATCGCAGGAATGGCTTGGATGCAAGGCGAGTCCGACGCCACCTATGAGCCTTGGGCAGAGTCCTACGAGCTGAACCTGAAGCAGTTGATTGCTCGGGTGCGTGAGGACGTGCAGGAGCCAAAAATGCCCCTTGTGATGGGTCGAATTGATTGTTCAGTCCATTGTTCTCATCGGGAGACAGTTCGCGAGGCTCAGGACGCTGTGGCAGCCGCTGACTTGGCCGTCGACGTCGTGGAGACCGAGGATCTGCCTCAGGTCGCAGATGGTCTTCATTTTGACGCATCGGGGATGCGAACTCTGGGAGAGCGCTTCGCAGATGTTCTGGCAGGGCGAGGTGCACGGGCCACGGCGTTGGCTGCGGTGGAACTCAGCGGCACCTACCGGTCCGACTACACGGGCAATTTCGTGGTCGGCTATGCCTTTGAGACCGATCGGGAGCTGGTTGTCACCGATTTGGGCACTTTGGATATTGGGTTGGATGGACTCGAAAATGCAGCAGTTGTTGCCATTTGGAATGAGTCCGGCAGCTTGCTTGTTCAGCAGCTTCTGCCAGGACGGTCCAGTGCGGCCACCAGTCGAATCGATTCGTGGCGGTATGCGGCCATAGAGCCTTATTTGCTCCCAAAAGGTCGGTACATCATTGGCAGTCAAGTCTACCGCCAGTCCCCAGACCGCTACATTCATCATGCGGAGGTGGCTTTCTCAGAAGGAATCCGGTGGGTTGAGGGTCGCCATGCCAACGGCACTGCGCTGAACTTTCCCTCGCAAGTGACCTCAGCAGAAGCCTCTTGGTTTGGACCGAGCTTCCTTTTCGAGGAAGTCGAGGAAGAAAAAGAGGTCCCTTGATTCCACAGGGAAGTGTGGGTGGTTCCGGATGAGGGAGCAATTCGTTATCATGCTCCTATGAGTTCCAAGGAGTCGAACAGTGTGGGTCCGCCGAGCCGTCGGGCCGCAGCGCCTCGGCTCTGGCGCAAGCGCGCGGGTCTTTTTGCGTTGAGTCTGCTTCTGTCGATGTGTGCAGTAGAGCTTGGCTTTCGGTTCAAGGCCCCAATGGGGCATGAAGCCATGCTCTTTGGAGCGCCAGATTTCTCGGACCCCGATCTCTATGTGTCGGATTCCAAACTTCTTTTGGTGCCGAATCCAGGCTATCGAGGAAGCCTCCGAACCATTGAGTACAATGCCGATGTTCGGATCAATTCCAAGGGAGTTCGAGGACCCGAAGTCGAGTCTCGACAGCCAAACGAACTTCGGTTGCTTGCCCTTGGCGACTCCTTCACCCTGGCCGTCCAGGTAGCGGAGGAGGAGACTTTCGCAGCACGACTGGAGTCGCTGCTGACTGCTCGCTTGAATCGGCCCGTACGGATCGTGAATGCGGGTGTGGATGGCTTCGGGACCCAGCAGTCGGTCGAAATGGCTCGACGTCTCGACGAGACCTACGGGGCTGACGGCGCGATTTTGATGTTCTTCACAGGAAACGACTACTGGGAAAACGACAGCTACGAGGAGCGGCTTCGCATCCATGGTGGCATGAAGATGCCACCGCCTCAGCCGGAGTTGTCCTTTTGGGATCGTACATTGGGTCGCCTGTCCTATGCCTACGCCTTTGTTCGGGTTCATTTCCGAACCCGGCACATGCGCACCGATCCGCATCAGCTCCAACGCTATGGCCAGGAGCTGAAGATTTTCGACCAAACGAGCCCTGCACTGGACCAGCAGATGCGGCAAACCCGGCGTGCGCTCAATGAATTTTCGGAGCTCTGTCGTGAGAACTCATGGGCATGTTTTCTTCCGATTGCCCCACCGGCTTTTGTTGCGGATCCGAAACGGGCCGAGGCGACTTTCGATCTCGTGGGAATGGGGATGGAACAGGTCGACCTGGAACGCCCAGCTTCGGCCTTGATGCGTGAGAACCTGCAGGACCTTCCGAGAATGGATCTTCTTCCCGTCTTGAGGTCCTCGAAAAAGCCCACCTATTTCCGATTCGACGGGCACTGGAATTCCGAGGGTCATCGAATTGTGGCGGATGCCTTGGCCACTTGGATAGGGGACCATTTTGAGAGCAGGTCTCCATGACCTTGAGTAAGCAGTACGCGAGGTTTATGGCAGACAATCCTGGATTTAAGGAGGCGGAGAACATTCCTTTGCAGGAGGTAATTCGGCTCATCCCTTGTCGCATTAATCCTGGGCGAGCTCTTGTGAAGATGGGTCTCAAGCGCAAGCGGGTGGACCGGCTTTTTTCGCGGAAACAGTGCCTGACGGTGGAGTTGTTTGAGGTTGTTTGGGGTCTTCTCCAAGACCTTGAGGCGGTCACCTTTCAAGGGGACAAAGAGGCCAGGCTTCGTGTTCTTGCGGCTGTGGAACGCCTCTACCCTGCGGAGGAGCCCGCGGAGGTTTCTGTCGAAATTGCAGGGCCGGACTGGCTGGACCCTGAGCTTTGGATTCCCGAGTCGGGTCGAGTAAAAACCCGACAGGCTCGGTGGCTCCTGCAAAATCTGGATGGGCTGGCGGTGGGCGGAGAATTCCTGGAGGTTCGCTGTACGCCTCCGATTCGCAAGGGCCGTATCCCTCCGAAACGTGAACCGGATGCCCAACGAAAGCGACGCCTGTTCCATCGGTGGTTCGAGGGCATTCAGGTGGACGAAGAGGGGCTCTTTTCCCTCACTCCGGAGTTCTTGGCGATGGAGATGACCACGGGTCTGACGGGGAGAGTCGTGGACGCCACTTGTGGTGTCGGGGCTCTGGCGATCGCTGCAGCACGCCAACCCGGGGTTCATTCGGTCCATGCGATTGACTGCAATCGATCCCGTTTAGACATGGCGCGGCACAACGCGGCGATTTACCAACAGCAGGAAACGATAACGTTCTCGGTCGCTCGTGCTGAAGAGGTCCTAGCAGGGACTGAGGCCGACTGGCTCCTCCTGGACCCACCTTGGGGGGGAACCGACTACGATCGCGACCGAGTGAGACTCTGTGACATTCCCTTTCCCGTTGAGGACGTGGTGCAGAACTTCACGGGTGCGATTCGCATGAAACTTCCGCGAAGTTTTGTCGTTGCGGATCTCGGGGACGCCTGGTCGGTGCAGCCAGCAGTTGATGACCGGGGCGTGCTCAAGTTTCTGGTCGCTGAACGCTCCCCTGTGCCAGCGACTGAGGCCACTCACTGAAACATCGCGAGCAATTCTTCACGAGTCAGTTTTCCAGCAAACGCTTCGGCTCCGCCTATCGCGGCTTCGGCAAGTTCACGCTTTGCATTTTGAAGGGCAATGATCCGCTCTTCAACGGAATCTTCTGAAATCAATCGAACAGCGATGACGGGTTTGGTCTGACCAATTCGGTGAGCGCGATCCGTGGCTTGGGCTTCTACTGCTGGGTTCCACCAGGGGTCAACAATGAACACATAGTCGGCTGCTGTGAGGTTGAGCCCAGTCCCCCCAGCTTTCAGCGAGATCAGGAAGACGGGTGGCCCCTGTTCCGACTGAAATTCTGCGACAACGCTCTGCCGATCTTTGGTCATACCATCGAGGCGCAAATGGTCGATTTCGGCCTTCTGCATTTCCTGGGAGATGATGTCCAAGAAGCCTGTCCATTGGGAGAAAACCAAGGCCTTGTGTCCCTTCTCAACCACCATGGCAAGCTTTTGGAGGAGCAATTCCGTCTTCCCTGAAACGGGCGGGTGGTTGCCCGGTAAAAGCCGGGGATCGCAGGCAGCCTGCCGAAGTCTCAGCAGATGTTCTAAAACCTGGAGTGTCCTGAGCTCTGTGTCGGATTGGAGTGCCGTGCGAGCCGCTTGGTGGACCACCTTATAAATGTCCCGTTGTTCATCGGGCATGGAGCAGCGCATCACCAGTTGGGTGAGCGGGGGAAGTTCTGGGGCGACCTCGCCTTTCAGTCGTCTCAGGATGAAGGGTTTAATGCGACGTCTTAAGGTCTCTGCTGCTGTGGCTTCGCCCGATTCGATGGGTTTGGAATAAGATTCGATGAAATGCTTTTTGCCCCCCAAATAGCCGGGCATCACAAAGTGAAATTGGCTCCAGAGTTCCTCAAGCCGGTTCTCGACAGGCGTTCCTGTGAGGGCAAATCGATGCTGAGCCTTTAATTCAAAAGCGGCTTGTGCAGTCTGGGACTCAGGGTTCTTGATCGCCTGAGATTCGTCGAGGATTACCGTCTTCCAGGAAGTCTTGCAGATCACCGGGTCCAGACGCATCAGCGCATAGGAGGTCAGAACGAGGTCGGCACTTTTATCCAGCTTGCGCTGAGGGCCGTGGTAGAGGCAGACACGGGACGAGGGGAAAAACTTTGAAGACTCGGATTTCCAATTGTGGAGTACCGATGTGGGAGCGACAACCAGGTGCCTCCCCTTGATGTTGTTCAGAAGGCAAAGTGTCTGGAGCGTTTTTCCCAATCCCATGTCGTCAGCAAGTATGCCACCGAGACGCGCCTTCGAGAGGAATGTCATCCAATTAAGCCCGGTTCTCTGGTAGCTCCGAAGCTCTCCATTCAACGTCTTTGGGGCGGCCGCTTGAGGGAGCTTGGTGAAGTCTCGCAACAGGGGCTTGAGCTTCTTGAAGTCGGGTGGCGCTGGCGAGTCCAACGCGGCGGCAATCTCGGCAAGGGCCAAGGTGGCGTGTCGGGGCAGGCTGCCGTCGGGATTTCTTGCTTCGAAAAGATCGGCGAGGATGTGGCCGTGTTTGTCCAGAAAATCCTTGGGTAGCGGAGCCCAGCCCCCGGTTTGGAGTGGAACGAGAGTTCGACCCTCTCTCCAGGCGCGGACCAATGCCTCCGGATCGGCCTCCGAATTCAGATGAACCCCACCGTCCCGTTGCTCGATTTGGAGCCCCACCTCTCGCTTGCGGTATTGGAACGGTCCAGGACCACCCTGGACGTCTCCTTTCCAACGAGGCAGACGGTCTCGAACCCATTCTGCAGCCTCTTCTGGAGGCATGCGCCAGGCTTGACCTATCGGCAGCTTGAGGGCGTGTTGTGCACTTTTGATGAGGCGTGCCTCTTCCTTCTCGTCCCGGACAGGAATGGAGTGGCCGAAAAGCTCGAGCTTGCCACGCCGCACCCGCCCGATCGGCGGGTCGCCATAGACCACGTCGACCAGAACCTGCAAGCCTGTTTCGTGCGCCTGCATTTGTGCCAGCAGCCTCGGTTTGTGTGCTTCGATTTGTTCCGGCAGTTTCGTCGTTCGGACTTCCACCTCGACCTTTTCCCGCAGCTTGGGCAAAAAATCGGCGACCAATCGGCCAGCCTCGCCCTGATCAAAGAAGACCCCGCGTACCAGGGCGGAGCGCTGGTGGCTCTCCAGTGGACTCTCACCTTTGGGGTGGAGCGTCTCTCCCACCCGCACGACGCCTCCAAAGGCTTCTTCGATCCGGGTGTTGCGCACGAGTCCAACGCGAAAACCGTGGTCTTGCTCCGTGACGCGAACCACATCGCCTACGGGGATGCATGATATCGACATCGGGCGGCCACTCAGACTGACCTTGGACGCGTCGGCCTCCCAGGCCTTCAGGATTCTCTGCCAGCCCACGTTCGGAATTTTGGTGTTTCCCAACTGAAGCACTTCTTCAACCACAAAGTCGGCTTTCGTCAGGTGCACCCCTTGAAGCGAGCGTATTTTTCCATGAAAGGGGGTTCGGGTCTGCCCCTCGGAAATTTCTCGATCGAGTCTCAGACTTTTGCCCATCTTCACCAGGTTGTAGTGGAGGGTTTTTCGACGGGCGGGTGTGCTGGGCTGTTCCTCGCCAGTGGCCCTGCGCATGGCGGCAATGGAGACGGCCACCGCATGGATGCAGATCTCTCGGCCACAGTCACAGCCCCAGTCTTTGTCCTTGGGCCACAAGTAAACGGTCAAGGCCACTCGTCCGGGGTTGGTGACACTGAATCGAAGCTCGTCCTCGTCTTCGGATTCGAAGACAACTCTCCCGGCCCGATAGAGTCGAACACCGGCCGACCACAAATGTTCAGGAGCAGCTTTGCGAATGCTGGCGTGTAGCGGCTTAAGGTCCATCGTGCGCAGATAACCATTTTTGGATAGAGCGGAGGGTACGGGGCGGAATTCACATGGAGGTAACAATGATCCCACTGCCGACTGAGAGCCAGCTCGACGCCCTGGCCGCCGCGCTTGATGAGGCCACACATCAGGAGCGTTTGGATTGGCTCAGGGGACTCAACAAAAAACAGCAGGCGGTCCTTTTTGAACTCGCAGAGGGCACCCAGATGGACCTCACCGAAGTTCATTCATCGGAGGGGCAGACGGTGATTCAGCACGGAAAAAACAGCCTCCCGATGTTTACCCATTTTCAAAAACGCATCGCACTGCATCAAGGTGTGGTGCAAGGCTACAACCATCAGAGCCTCCAGTGGCTGGTCGGGCCTGGCCATTTCCGTGTGGTTCCACACGAGGTTCCAGGTGAACTCCTTTTTGATTACCTCTGGACACCCGAATCGGTGCCCGAGGGGTTCCCGGCGGCGCGATCCAACCGGGGTGGCTTGTCGACCATGGTCTATGGGAATCTTCAGGATGTCGTCCGCAAAGTCAGCAGCCACGTCTCCATTGGTCGCGCCCTGATGAAGGGCAAGCTCACCAACAACTACTTCGGTTTGTGTCGCGAGGATGCCTCCTGAATCGTGTAGGATCGAACGCATGAGAATCTGTCTCGTTCTTCCGCCACTGACTCAGGTCAACACCCCTTACCCTTCCACGGCGTACCTCGCGCGCCACCTTCGGTCTCAGGGTTTCTTCTGTGAGCAACGAGATCTCGGAATCGAACTCTTTCTGAAGGTGATGAGCCGTTCGGGTCTCACCGCGATTTTCGATGAACTGGAGCACCACGACTCGCTGCCGGATCCGGCCTGGACCGTGATGGCACAGCGGGAAAAACACCTTCAGGTGATCGAGCCTGTGATTGCTTTTCTGCAAGGAAAGGACAGGGGCCTGGTCCATCGCCTCAACCAATCCCATTTTCTGCCGACCGGTCCTCGTCTCGAGTCGAGTCGTGAAGACACCCATTTTGGTCGAATGAATCAGGAGGACAAGGCCCGGTATCGAGCGACGCTCTACGTGAAGGACTTGGTCGATCTGGTGCGTTCCTGCATTGACGCGGGATTTGAATTGAATCGATACCAGCACCACCTCTCCGCAGGGCAGTCGGACCTGAGCACGTTGATCGCGCGACTCGAGCAAACCACCTTGGTGGATGCTTGGCTGGATGAACTTGCCGAGGGGATTGAGGCGGACGTAGTGGGTTTGAGCGTGCCCTTTCCAGGAAACTTTTATGGAGCGCTACGGGTCGGCAGACTCCTGAAAGAGAGGGGGCTCCATGTCTTGTTGGGTGGGGGGTACGTCAACACCGAGCTGCGGGATTTTCGCGACCCCGAGATCTACCGCTATGTCGATGCACTCTTCTTTGATGATGGCGAGGGTCCGCTCACTTCCTGGTTGAATCACCTGCAAGGCAAAGGAGACAGTCGCCATCGAACCCGAACCTCCGAGGGCGATATCGATCGCAACCATGTGCGACCGACTTGTGAGAAGGTTGCGGATTATCAAGGGCTCAATCTTCAGAACTACCTCCAGATTATTGATTCATTAAACCCAACGCATCGCCTCTGGTCGGATGGGCGGTGGAACAAGATGACGCTGGCTCATGGTTGTTACTGGAAGCGCTGTGAATTTTGTGACATACAGCTGGACTACATCGCGCGCTACGAACCGGCTCGGGTTGAGAAATTGCTCGACCAGATCGAAGAGTTGGTCGAGGAGACGGGGCAGACCGGCTTTCATATGGTGGATGAAGCGGCACCCCCAAAAATTATGGTGCAGTTGGCCGAAGGACTCCTTGCAAGAAATCTGGCGATCTCCTGGTGGGGAAACATCCGGTTTGAGCCCGCTTTCACACCGGATGTCTGCCGACTGCTTTCTGCATCGGGGCTTGTCGCGGTGACCGGTGGGCTTGAGGTGGCCTCCGATCGGCTTCTTGAAAAGATGGACAAAGGAATCACAGTCGATCAGGTTGTTCGGGTGGCCCATGCCTTTTCCGAGACCGAAGTCATGGTGCATGCCTATTTGATGTACGGATTTCCGACCCAGACCCAGCAAGAGGCGGTCGATGCCATGGAGGTTGTTCGCCAGCTTTTTGCCAATGGGCTTCTGGATTCAGCCTTCTGGCATCGCTTTGTGCTCACCAAACATTCCGGCGTCATGCGCGATCCCGACCGATTTGGAATTGATGTTCTGTCTCCGGAGGTTCCTTCTTTTTCGGAAAACGACCTCCAGCATCGCGATCGTCTCGAGGTGGATTGGGCCGAGTTTGACGAGGTGCTTCCGCTCAGTCTTGGACACTGGATGCGAGGTGAGCAGCTGGAGAGGCCCGTGCACAGGTGGTTCGAGGGCAAAACTCCGAGAACCTCAGTCGCTGAAGACCGAGTCGAGCGGTCCATTTCCGACACCATCCAGACCGGAAAACGTTGGATCTGGCTGGGGGGAGACTGCCTGAGACTGGGGTCCACCCTTCGGGTAACGGGGCATGAGGGCGACGTTCAGTTGGAGGAGTCGGAGTCGGTGCATGACTGGATTGAGGAGGTCCTCGAGGCGTGTCTGCCGGGCGAGGAACCTCTCCGTCGAAGCGATGCCGTGAACGTGTTCCCCGGGAGTGTTGAGCACCTCGAGCGCACGCTTCTTCCGCTGTTGCATCGGGCCGGTTTGTTGGAAATCTAAGCCATGGGTTCGCGGAGCTGGATCACGCTTGTCCCCGTGACGATAAGCTCTCCCGCCAGTCCTTGTGCGCTGCCCTCGATCCGGTGCAGTCTGCCGTTTTCACGAAGAATAAAGGTGGCACAGCGCTCATGGAGGCTGTTGATTCTTACGGTGCCTTCTCCATCGATTTCCACACCCGTCTGACGACGCCCGGCGAGAGCGCGATCGAGGGTAAAGCCGCCCTCTCGCGCTTTCGCTGCTCGGGTTCCTGAGCACCATCGAACATTTTCCTGTCCCTTGCGATCGGGAAGGGCAAGACCGGGGTGATTGGGCTCGCGCCCAAGCTCCGTCTGCTGGCCGCGCATGACAGAAATTCGATGGCTTGTGGGTGCCACAAGAAGGCCCGCATAGGATTTGCTGTCGACGCTGTGAAAAGCGATGGTGCCCGCGGTCGTTCGCAGGGTTGAACCGTGCCGAAGCAAGGCCGTGTCCGAGGGATTGAGGGCCAGGCCATTGAGTTCAACGCCCGTTGTCTTGGCGATGATTCGCACGCCGTCGGCGGAGACATCGACTCGAAGAATCGGGTTCGCTGCCCGATTGACCCAGCGGCCGTCTCCGAGGAGGTCATAGGTGTAGCCATCGATGACATTCGCCATGGGGACCGCTGGAAGGGCCAGCCCGGCCATGACCAGCTCCATCTCTGCAGCTTCTGAGGCATCGAAGATGATGGTGTGGGTTCCTGCACTCATGGTGATCTGAGTTCGAATCTCCTCGAGTGCGGCACGAGCGGCCTCATGGGTGCCGACGAGGAGACCGCGGCCTGTGGACTTCCACTCGTGCCGGTCCAAGGGTGCAATCTTGTAGGCGGAGAGCCAGATTTTTCCCGCGTCCAGCACAGGCAAGGCAGCAAGTGCGTCTCGCAAGGCCTGTGAACCCGGTTTGAACCCTTCGAACAGAATCACAGGATCGGGGGGTAAGGTGGGCAGGTGCTGCCCCTCCTGAATCAGGCAGAGCTTTCCTGCACGAACGGCCTTGACGAGTGCCTCGGGAAGGTGACATTGCGATTCATGCAGAGCCCGGTAAGCGGCTTGCTCGCCGGGAAAGCCTTTCAATGAAAATCGACCGACGTCTTCCCAGGCGATTTCGGAGAGGTTGCAGCAGAGACGAGTGGATTCGGAGAACCAAAGTTCGCCGGCCGGCGCCTTGCCGATGATTCGCGCAGCCATGTTGACAGCGTCCCCGAACGCGTCACCATCGATCTCCTCGACATCCCCGGTGGCGCAACCGGCTCGAATCCGGAAGGTGCCTCCTCGCAGCCCGATCTTGCAGGCTTCGAGGCCGGCTCGGAGCGCATCGGTCGCGGATTCGAACAAGCACAGGTAAGAGTCGCCGAGGTTCTTGACGGCCCGCCCATTGTGTCTGCTGATGAGTTCCCGCGTGAAGTCCTCGTGCTCTTGAATCAAGATCCGCAACTCATTTCGGTCCGAACGAGCGACAGCATCGGTGTACCCGGCGAGGTCTGTAAAGAGAACAGTGCGAAGCTTGGTGGACAAGGAAGGCTCCAGTGTGGGCGAGACTATAGCAGGAGCGAGTCCAGGGAGGACAGTGCTGGACTGCTTATTCTCCGGGAAGCGAACCGAGGATAGACGCGTTAGCTCGCGCTTCCACAAAGAGGTTGCTCATGGAAACTCGCTGTCGCTTCGCTCCTTCGCCAACCGGAAAGCTTCATGTAGGTGGTGCTCGTTCGGCATTGTTCAACGTTTTGTTTGCCAAAGCAACGGGGGGAAAGTTTGTTCTGCGACTCGAAGACACCGATCAGGTTCGCTCGAGTGAGGAGTCCGCTCAGAGCATCATGGAGGATCTCCGGTGGTTGGGGCTCGAGTGGGATGAGGGACCTGAGAAGGGTGGGCCAGGAGCCCCTTACCGGCAATCCCAGAGGCTGGAGGTCTATCGCGAGTATCTGGAGAGAATGGTCGAATCGGGCCAGGCCTACGAGGCTTGGGAGACCTCTGAGGAGCTTACGGCTCTTCGGCAGGCCGCTGAGGCCGAGAAGAGGGGGTTCGTGTACCGGCGGCAGCATTACTCCGACGAGGAGATCGAGCGGTTCAAATCCGAGGGGAGAACGCCGGTCTTGCGCTGCGTGGGGTCCTCGGAGGACATCCACTTTGATGATGAAATCCTGGGACCGATTCGCGTCCCTGCGGAAGACATGGACGATTTTGTCATTCGGAAAGCCGACGGCTACCCCACCTACCACTTTGCCGTGGTTGTTGATGACCACCACATGGGGGTGACCCATGTCCTGCGTGCTCAGGAGCACCTGAAGAACACCGCCCGTCACATTCAGCTCTACAAGCAGCTGGGGTGGGAGCCCCCTCACCATGGACACATGCCCCTCATCTTTTCGATGACCGGCGGAAAGATGTCCAAGCGAGACAAAGCCAAGGTCGCCCGAGCCGCGGTTCGCGAGGCAGAAGCAAGCAGGGAGGAACTCGCTGCAACTCTGGGAATCTCTGCTGACGAGCTGCAGCGCTTTATGAAGAAAAAATCGGATGACATGAACATTGTTCTGGGCGTGGCTGAGGCCCTTGGGCTAGCGCTGCCAGAGATCGACGTGATGGACTTCCGCCAATCCGGCTACCTGCCTGAGGCCCTGGTGAATTTCCTCGCCTTGCTGGGTTGGAATCCTGGGGACGATCGCGAGATCCTCTCTTGGTCGGAGCTTGTGGAATCCTTCACACTTTCACGCATGGGAAAAACAGCAGCGAAGTTTGATCGCGAAAAACTGGAGTGGATGAACGGCATGTACCTTCGGGCGACGACGGTGGAGCGCGCTGTGGAGGCCATGAAAGACTACGCGTCTTTGAATGCCGCACGGTGGTCGGGTGAGTCCGAGCAGCGTCTCCTGGCTCTGGCAGGGCTTTTCAAAGATCGAGCCACAACGATCCGGGGCCTCAATGAATTGGTGAGCTGGGTCTACGCAGCACCCGAGAGCTACGGTCCTGCAAAGTCGGTAAAGAAGTTCTTGTTGCGGAATGAGCAGCAGGGTTTGAACGTCCTGGCCGCCCTGGAAACTGTGCTGGGATCGGTCGCGGTCTGGAACACCGAAGAGTTGGAGCGCGTCCTCACGGCCTTTTGTGAGGCCGAGTGTGAAGGCAAGCTCGGCAGCATTGCACAGCCGCTGCGTATCGCTGTCACCGGTACTCCAGTGAGTCCTCCAATCTTCGACAGCCTTGCGATCCTCTCCCAGGAGGAGGTGGTCGGTCGGATTTCAGCCTGCGTCGCTCACTTTCGTTCATAGGCCAGCAGCGGGGTGTCGGAGCGCAGATAGAGCGGGTGTCTGGGGTGGCCGGCTTTGGTGACACCCAGGCAGTACAGGGGGTGTTCACTCAGCAAGTCCAAGACTTCCTCGTGGCGATTTCGATAAACGCCATGCACGCCCCAGCCGAGCAACACGGTTTGAGCCTCCCGAGACTCCCTCAGGAGAACTCGGTCGTTCTCGACCCCGATGGGGTGGCGGACGGTTTTCAGGTCCTTGGGGTGGGTCGCCCGATAGGCAAAGAGGTTGGCGACAATCAGACGACTGTGGCCCCAGGACTCGGCGAACCCGATGCATCGCCGGATGGTGGGGTCGTTGTGGGTTTCATCGGCGGTTGAAGGATTCAACCCCACAAACAAGAGGGGCCCTCTGCGTCCGCTGAGCTCTCGTGTGAGCAGGTACCGATAGCGCCGACAGTCAGAAAAAAGGGCGCTCATTGCCGCTGAAGCAGCTTTTGGACCGCTCGCATCACGGAGTCATCGGACTCAACGGCATTGACCTCGTTGAGCGGCACCCACTTGGCATCCAAGGCATCCGATCCCGCTTTGAACTCGCGTGTTCCCGCCCGCAACAAGATTCGAACATCGAAGTGCAAGTGAGCCGGATCGGATTTTCGGGCCGGGATTTCATGGATGTCCACGTCGAAAAGTCCAGCGCCCACAGGGCTTACGTTGTGAAGACCGGTTTCTTCTTCCACCTCTCGCATTGCGGCAAGGATTACGTTCGAATCGGCCGGTTCGATGTGACCCCCAGGCTGGAGCCAGCGACTGAGTTTTCCATGAAAAATCAGCAGGAGCGAATCGTCTTCGGGCGAGAGCACGAAAGCACTGGCGGTGAAGTGGCCAGGGGTAAAGTGATCCCGAGAAAAGCTCCGTTCACCGGCCTCAAGCAGGGCGAGCATGTCGTCTCTGAACTGCGATTCTTTGCCATCGGAGGGTTGGTGGTCCCTGAGCAGTGAGAGCAGGTGATGTTCGCGTGTCATGGGGGGGTCTTAAGCTCTCAGCCCGGGCTGCGCGAGTCCCTGGTTATGACTCCAGTGTGAGAGCTTCCCTTCCCAGCCAGCGCGTCCTCTCAGCAAGTGCTGTGCTCTTGGTCTTTCTCGTTTCGTTCTGGGTTCGGCTCTCCAATCTTCCTGTAGTGGGCATGTTGGCTGACTCAGTGGGCCCTTGGCTGGTCGCCTGGGGCGACCCGTTTTCCGGTCATGCGCATGCATCACTCTATGGCTGGGGCCTCCTGGTTCCTTATCGTCTCTCGCTTCTGGGAGCGGAGAGTCTCTGGGGTGCTGTGGCTGCATTGCAGGTCTTTCATGCACTCTCGGCTCCTCTGGTGTTTCTCGCGGTTCTGGCCTTGAGGCGAAGTGCTCTGATGGTGGCGATTGTTGCCTCCTCCTTGGTGGCTCTCGACGGTGGTCTGCTGGACACGGCTCGCTCGGGGGCGGAAGGCTATTTTGCGCCGTTTTGGGTCGGAGTGCTGCTTCTCGGGCGAATTCAACGGAACACCTCTTGGGGGCCTGCAGTCGCGTGGATGGGCGCTGCCATGGCCGTCATGAATCATCCGCTCTCGGTCTGTGTGCTCCCGTTTCTTGTCGGTCTACCCTGGACGTCGCGTTCCGGGAAGCTGGGATTCATGCTCGGCGTGGTCCTCATGATTCCGTCGATCGTTGTGGGGGCGTGGGGCCCAGCCGGCGGAAGCGGGGGGCTTTCACTCGACGGACTGGTGGCTTTGGATGCCTGGCTCAACGAGGGTGGATTGGCGGCATGGGTGCTGCTTCTTGCTCCCTTTGTGGCGCTGCTTCGAAGCGAGAGCCGCTGGCTTGGGGTGTGTACCCTGTGTGCTCTGGCACTCCTGTTTCTCATTGGAAACCAAATGGACTACCTCCGGGATCATCACATTCGGCTGCTGACCCTTCCCATGGCCGTTTGCTTGGTTGCCGTGCCCGGTCGGTGGAGTCTTGTTCTTCTGGCTGTTCTCCGCCCTCCGGCGTCGAAACTTCCGCCAGATGGCTCCCCTCCGCGCCCGGGAACTCTGGGGATGACAGCCGGGCTGGCCTCCGATGTTCTTCGAGTCGAGCTGCCCGAGCGGTTCTATGTGGACGGGGCTTGGGTTTCTGGCTCCTTGGTGGCAGAGCCTTCGGCAGTGATGCTGGACCTGCATCTTCGAGGGGTTCCCCTCCAGCGTCTTCAACCGGGTGGGGATGTGTTTGTGGTGGTGTCGAGTCAACGCCAGCAGCTGGGCGCTCGGCCCGAGTCCGGTCTCGTGGCGCATGGCGATCACCATTGGCTGCTTCAAAACCCGGGTCATGTTCCCGAGCTTTGTGCTGAGGATGCCCGCCGTGGTGGGGCCTGGGACTTTCTGTCCCTGGCTCACCCGGGGCTGCAGACCGAGGAAATTGGACTGTGGGCGCTCTCCTGCAGCAGCGACTGAGACCGGCCAACGACGCGCGCTCTGGACAGGCTCAGCAGCATCGGTGCGCAGAAGGAGTTAGCTGGCGGGCCATGACTGGTGCACGTGCCTTAGTGGTGGGCTTAGACGGAGCCACGCTCAATGTCCTGCAGCCTCTGCTGGATGCAGGGCGGTGCCCAACTTTGGGTCGGTTGATTGCGCAAGGAGTCCACGCACCCCTCAATTCCACGACGCCTCCGATGACCTTGCCGAGTTGGAGCTCGTTTCTCACGGGCTGCCACCCGGGAAGCCACGGGATTTTCGATTTCACACGACGAGTTCCAGGGCGTTACCGTCTGGAGTTGAGCAATGCGACCCATCGGCGGGTGCCGACCTTCAACCGGGTGCTCTCGAAGCGAGGCCTGCGGACCGCCTCAGTGGCCTTTCCCACGACTTACCCTCCTGAGCCGATTGATGGCGTCGTTATCAGCGGGTTTGACTCCCCCGTAGCAACGTCCATCGACGGACGATTTTGTCATCCGAGAAGCCTCTACAAAGAGATTCATGAGCGATTCGGTGGGATGGCTTTCGCAGATTTCCAGGAGCTTGAAATCGATGAGGGTTGGCATGAGGAAGCGCTTCAGTCACTTCTGGCCGAGATTCCCCGCAAAGAGGCGATAGCGTCCTGGCTCTTGGAGCAGGAGCGTTGGGAGGTGTTTGGCCTTCTCTTTGGAGAGTCGGACACGGTATCCCACCACTTCTGGATGTTTCACGACCCTCAATCTCCTCGCTATCGCGACGAAATGGCCCTGAGGGGGGCCATTGAAACGGTCTATGAGGCGCTCGATGCCGCACTGTCGAGGCTCATCGAGTGCGCCAAACCGGACTGGGTATTGGTGGCGTCCGATCACGGCTTTGGAGGCTCTGGAGACGAAGTGCTCTACTTGAATCGCTTCCTCGAGCGCGAGGGATGGCTCTCCTACAAGAGCGACCCCCATCGAGGCAGTGGTGCAGGTGTTCGGACGGGATCGGGGGTCCTGGATCGGGCCAAGGCTGCAGCGCTTCGACACCTTCCCGCGAAGGTTCAGCAGCAGCTTGTTCGGGGACTGCCGAGTTCGCTGCTCTCGATGATCGAGAGCAACTCGCGCTACGGCGACATCGACTTCTCGGCCACTCGAGCCTTCTCGGATGAGATGAACTACGCCGCCACGATTCATCTCAACGTGGCGAATCGGGATGATCAGGGCCAAATTCTCGATCGAGATGCTGCCATTGAGGGGCTTACGAAAGCGCTGTTGGCCTGGGAAGAAAATGGCCAAAAGGTTGTTCGGCGGGTCTACAGGAGGGAGGAGATTTACACGGGGGAGGCGGTGGATTGGTCTCCCGATCTTGTGTTGGAGCTCCACGAGGTCGAGGGCTACACTTACACGCTTCTGCCGTCTGGCCGTGTGCCGACGGGGCAGACTTGGCGGAGGCTCGAGGCCGCTGAGCACGCGGGCGGAAAGGGATTGGGGATGAATGGCTCGCACAGGCAGCATGGACTGCTGGTGCTCTGGGGAAGCAACGTCCGAGAAGGTGTGACCATCGAGGCCGACATGGCGGATTGTCTCCCGACCTTGTTTGCAGCGATGGGCCATGCCATCCCCGAATGGTGGGAGGGGCGTGTGCTGCGAGAGGCGCTGGAGGGCGTGGTTCCCATGTGGGTTGAGGGGGCTGCACCCACGGTGCCTCAGGAGCAGAGTCTGGCAGGATCCGACGCACAAGAACTCGAGGACCGGCTCCGGTCCCTGGGGTACCTCTGATGAGTTCTCGGCTTCATGTTGTCCAGACGGCAGCCTTTCCCTTTCCCACCCGACAGGGCTCACAGGTGTATGTTGGGGGAATGTCGACCGCGTTGGCTCGGAGAGGGCATCGCGTCACGTTGGTGTGCTACGGCTTTGGAGAGGGGGACTGGGATCCTCTCGTGGATGTGCGCGGAGTTCCCGTGCCCTCAGGCTACCGCAACCTTCGGGCAGGGCCCGACTGGGTGAAGCCTGTGCTGGATTTCCGGCTCATGCGTCTCTTGTGTCGACTTGCACCCGAAGCGGACTTGATCCATGCCCACAACTACGAGGCACCGTTGGCGGCCTATGTGGCTCGCAGACTTCATGGCATCCCGGTGGTCTACAACAACCACAACACCATGTCCGAGGAGCTCCATCAATATTTTGAGTCGCCAGCAGCTCGAAAGGTCGCTCGTGCAATCGGGTGGGGATTGGATCGGAGCATTCCTCGGCATGCGGATGCATGTGTCGCCATCTCCGAGAGTGCGGAGCCGGTACTGCGCAGCCTGGGATGCAAGGACGTCCATCACATTCCTCCGGGGGTGGATCTCCGTGATTTTGAGGGAGGAAATCGGGCGGCTGCCCGCGCTGAGTTGGGCCTCGATGACCGCGTTTGGGTGGCCTATGCGGGAAATCCGGATGCCTACCAAGACCTGGATGTCTTGATCGAGGCAGTATCGAAGGATGATGAATTGGGTCTGCTCATGATCTCGGCCTCGGATTGGGGGAGGCTTGAGTCACAGGCCGCGGGAATTCCTGCAGCTCGCAAGCGTTTTCTCCGTGCCGAGACGTGGGAAAAAACACGATTCTTGTTGTCGGCAGCTGACATGGCCGCACTGCCTCGAAGCGTCTGTACCGGCTACCCCATCAAGCTCTTGAACTACCTCGGATTGGGCCTACCGGTGGTCTGCGCAGCGGGCTCGGCACAGCCCTCTCAGGGCACCGTGACGGTACCGAATCGAGACGCTGCAGCGCTTCGAGCTGCGCTGAGAAGGCTGGCTGCAGATCCAGAGAAGCGTCACCGTCTGGGTCGAGAGGGGAAGACCTGGGTGGGTCAGTGCTGCAGCTGGGACGCGCGAGCCCAAGAACTCGAGCAGCTCTACGAAAAATTAATGACGGATCAGAGCGATCGACGTCCCCGATCCTTGGGGTAGAAAACTGGGAAATGGCCGGGTTTAACCCTTGACGCGTCCAGTGCTATGGGGCACACTGAAGGTCCCACCACTGCGCCCGCAGTGCGTGGACGCTCCTGCTGTACCTGCCGCCCCTCACGCTCCTGCTGCCCCGGAAACCGAATGCGCACCGATCGCTACCGCCCCCACCAGCCTCCGTACCTCCTCCATGCGCTGTTGGCCTTGTCCCTGATTCTGAACGTCTACTTGGTCTTGGACCGTGATTCCACACCGAGGGATTCGTCTGACTTTGCCCAGCGGCTTCAACAGAGCGCGATGATGAGCACCAATCCGTCAGCGCAAGCCCTGGTGCCCCCCGCCGACGCGGCCTACTCCGCACCGACACTGGCTCCATCCTCCGCTGCCCCCCAAGCCGCAGTCCCCACAGCAGGAGTACCGACAGCACGACTCGCCACGGGAATGAGGTCCTTGGATGCCGAGGTCAACCACTCTTTGGCACGAACCTTCTCCAAGGCGGTCGGCGAGGACGGTGGTGAACTCGCAGCACTGTTTTCCCGGATCTTTATGTGGGAGATGGACCTTCGGAGAGATGTGCTCCGGGGCGACCACGTGAAGGTGCTGTACCGGGAAGGAGACGACGGTAAGCTCGAAATCCTGAGTGCTGAGTACGACTCGAACAAACTCAAAAAGACGATCTCTGCCACGTTGTTCACCAAAGCGGGTGACACGTATCCTTCCTATTGGAATGCTCAGGGGGAGGAGATTCCCCGCAGGCTTCGCAACTCACCGATGTCTGAGTTTCAGCAAGTGACGGCCCTCCTTGGGGATGGTCGTGGCCACAACGGGATGGACTTCAAGGCGCCAGTGGGTTCAACGGTGGTCAGCCCTAAATCCGGGACAGTTACCCGGGTCAACTGGAACACGGGCTACAACGGAAACTGCATCGAGGTCCGCTTTGCCGATGGAACCTTGGCCAAATTCCTGCATCTCGAAGACACCTTGGTTCGTGCGAATCAGCACGTCAGGGCTGGGGAGCGTATTGCGACCTCTGGAAACACGGGACGCTCCACAGCTCCTCACCTCCACTACCAGCTTGACCGTGGCAGCCGGACACTTGACCCGGTGAAGTACCACGGAACAAACCGCCGCAGTTTGTCGCAAGGAGAGATGGGTCGGTTCACCAGCCAGAGTTCCCGATTCGAGGCGATGATTCAGGGAACGGCGGTCGCCACCAACTGATATCTGAGGCGCTGTTCGGGCGTGCGTGTTCGCCTCAAGCGCGGCGGCGGGCTCGGAACACCAATGCCGTCAGCGCCAGGAGGAACCA
Organism: Myxococcota bacterium; assembly: GCA_036021505.1. Lineage (GTDB taxonomy): Bacteria > Myxococcota_A > UBA796 > UBA796 > CAJQPC01 > JAYXVV01. The sequence continues at coordinate 26,494 of JAYXVV010000128.1, forward strand.
GCGCCCAACAGGCAGTTGGAGGCGTCCACCATTGGTGGCGCAGCCGGTGTCCTCGCAGTTGCTTCCGTCGTCCTCGCAGCCTGAGTTTGAGGATTCGCAGCCCAGGAGGTCGTCACCCTCGCAGCCGAGCAGCGCGAACACATCCACATCCGCACTGTCTCCATCGCACCCGAGACTGGTTTCACCCGAGCAGCCAGGGGCTTGGATGGCCTCTACGGAGGAGGTATCCAGCAGGACAAAGCCTCCGTGCCACAGGGTGTCATCCGAGATGAGCCAGAAGACACTGTTGACGCGCGCACCGAGGAGATCGGGAAGCGGAATTGTGGGGAGGGCATCGAGTGGGAGAAGGTTGCTCGAGAGAAGAACCCCCATCAATTCGCCCATTGCCTCAGCATAGCCGGCCTCGAGCAGCTCAGAATAACTCTCAGACAGGTCCAGGAGATCGTCAGGCAGGTCCACCACCGGGGCAATCGCAGAGCTCGTCAGACCGGGGTCGATGGCGATCTCCCCTTGCAGGGTCGCTTGGAAGAGACGCGTCCAGCGGTTGTCCAACTCGGCAGCGAGCTCGAGGTGCATTGCATCGATCGCCAGACCCATAACGGGATCGTCCTCGTAGAAGCTCACCCGGGGCGGGGCCGGCATAAATGCGGTGAGTTCGGCGTCCTGCCGCTCCGGGAAGAGCGGGTCCATGGCATCGCCCAAGAAGATGGACATCAGGTCCGTGTTGACCGGAGCTCCCTCGATCTCATCGATGTTGAGGCACAAGACCCCTGCAGCCCAGAGGTTCCACAGGGTGTAGTCAATGAAGTCTCGGCCGAGCAGCAGGCCGATGTCGTAGGGAAGACCTGTGGACCAGGCCTCAGCACCGATCGCTGGCCAGCCGCTGCCCATCGACTCAAAATCCGGAATGTCGCCGACGCAGTCCGTCAGTTCAGAGGGCGTAATCGTGCTCCCCATTCCGATAAACAGCCCGTTGTCGGCAAGGTTGAGACGGGTGGGGTAGAGCTCAAGCCTCACCGATCCATCTCCAAAGCCGATTTCGGTGTCCAGAGAGAGAGCAGCGAATCCCTCGTTGAGAGTCGACTCGATGTCGCTGGCGAGCCCATCCAGTTCGGGCAGGACCAGAGACAAAATCAGATCGGAGAGGGCATTGTTGTCTTGGTTGAGCAGGGTGCCAATGGCGTCCGATAAGATGCAGTCATCCAGTGGGTTGCCGATGGGGGAAAGTTCGAACTCGACGGCATCGACGCTTGCTTGAAGGCTGCTCTCGACAAGGTTGAGCTCCATGCCCACATGAACCGTTGCTGCGGTCACGGGCATCTGTACGCCGCAGGTCTCCTCCAGCCCGGTGAGGAAGGTGCAGTCCCCGCTGATGTCGAGGGTGGAGGCAGAGGAGGCAAGGGTGATGAACATCCAGACATCGATGCGCCCCTCAGAGGTCTCTAAGGCGACATCTTGAGCCTGAATGGTGAGAGCCAGGTCACCCAAGCTGTAGGCCAGTGGAACAGCATCCTCAGAGGCGCACGCCAGTTCACCCGAAACATTCGTGAAGGGTATTTCTGGGGGAAGCAGCGCCTCCACAACGTCACCCAGCTGGGCGAGTCCGGCATCGGTGAGATGGACACCAACTGCCTCCTCGAGGGATTCACCGGGAGCCAGTGGGGTGGCAAGAGCAGATGCGGCGAGAAGAAACAGCATGCTCGAACGATAGCACCGACGGGTTCTCGGTGAGGAGCGTAGCCCTCAAAAATCCGCGGTTCTACCGTTCCCAGCCGCTCGATGTGTGTCCATCCTCATAGAGCCAGAGCTTTTGCCCGGAGGCAAAAGGGCCATCGTAGCGGACGGTGCCCCCGCCCGGAAAGTCGACCTCGATGGCGTCCACTTCCGTCACGAAGCCCAATCCAAAATGCAGACTCTGGGAGTCTTGACAGCCCTGGCCGCTGCCTCCTTGAACATGTCGTGTCAGCAGGAGTTGGTCAGCGTACACTCGAACGGTTGCGCCGATGGCTGCGCGGTTGCTGGCGACGTTGCCAATGGCCTGCACCGCCAACCATTCACCCGAGGTGGATTGGTTTTCGAAGAGTGTGTAGGTCGCGAGATCCACATCGCCGTCGTGATCAAAGTCTGCAGCTGCGGCCCCCCACCCGTTTTCTGTGGTGATTCCTGCTCGATAGACATCCAAATCGAAGGAGCCATCCCCATTCCCCCAGTAAAAATCGGTGGGTCGTCCGGGGTAGACCGCCGTCAAAACAAGGTCGAGCACACTGTCGTTGTCGAAGTCGGCAAGCACGGGTGAGGAATGGGTCTCTTGGTAGCGCAGTTGAGCCCTGTCGCTGATGTCCTCAAAGTGCCCCGAGCCGTCATTGAGCAGCACCATGCTTCGATCCGAGAAGTGATAGAAACGGGGGTGGGACAGGTTGGCATGCACCATGTCGAGGTCCCCGTCGTTGTCGAGGTCTCCCCATGCCGTTCCGATGGTGTGGCCGTAGTAGCGTGTGGTTCCACTGTAGTTTGCCTGGCCCTCAAGCCCAGCCTCTTTCGCCTGTTCGTTCACCTCCGCTGTTCCCGTGCCTTGGAAATAGAGATTGGGATGGAGCGTGTAGTTGTTGACCATCAAGTCGGTGTGTCCGTCTCCGTTGGCATCCGCGGGAGTGGCGCCCCGAGTGGAGTACCTGGAACGGCTGAAGCCGTCGCTGCCGGAGACCTCCACAAACTGCCCGTTGCCAGCATTTCTGAACACAACATCCCGATAGGATGTCCAGCTGTCCCAGCACATCATGTTGCCCATGTAGAGGTCGAGCAGTCCGTCGCTGTTGTAGTCCCACCACGCCGCGGCTGCAGTCGGTGACCGCTCTTCCTCCAGTCCGGTGCAGGAAATTTCGGTCTGGAGATCCTCGATGCCTGAGCTTGCGGTGACATCGACAAAGGTGCCATCGCAGTTGTTTCTGAGCAGGGCGTCGGGTGTGGTGTAGGTCTCACTCATGGCGAAGAAATCCAGGCATCCATCGTTGTCAAAGTCGCCCCAGACCCCGCCGCTTGCCGCAGCCACTCCAGTCAGACCCGCTGCTTCGGTCACATCGATGAAGGTGCCGTCTCCCTGGTTTCGGTAGAGCACAAGTCCAGGGGTCATCAAGTCGTCCCACCCGTCGGCGTCGAAGTCTCCCCATGCGGATCGGCTCGCAAGACTCAAATCGGTGGCAGCAAAACGCTTCTCTTCGGGCGCAAGGTCCTCGATGTACTCCACATGCAGACGCACTCTGTAGTCGTAGGGAAAGGGAAAACTCCATCCGTTGTAGTGCGAATTGGTCTCCAGCTCAGGAAAGTTCCAAGCGGAGTGACAGGCGTCGAAATCGGTGCAGTCTCCATCGGCTTGGGTGTCGGAGTCGATCAACCAGACGGGACTGTTCTCGTCTTTCTTCTTGTGGGCGACGTAGACGAGGCCCGGCTGCGAGACCAAGAGGGGCTCCTCAAGAGCATAAGAAGTCCATTCCTCGGTACCGACATCCTCAAGGCACCGGGTACCACTCCAGATCGGGTTGTTCGCATCAAAATCGAACCCATTGTGCCCGAAGTCCGGGTAGAGGCCCGCCTCCAAGAGGGGGGGCGCCTCCTCGGCGTCGAGATGGCTCCACTGGATGGAGAAGCCATGAATTCTGACAGGGTGTTCCAGATCGAATCGGACCGCTTCGTACTGCACCTCCTTCCAGGTTTGGTAGGTGTCCTGGTAGCCGCTAAATTCCCAAAGGAAGTCGAATATCGTGAGGTTTGGGCTGTCGGTATTGTCCCAGGAGAGGGTGGTGAGGCCCTCGGGGATTGTCCCCGACGCGCTCCCGCATGCTTCCACAGTGGGTGCCGTATCGCTTGGACTCCCCGTTTCGCTGGGAGGGTCTCCAGAGGTGCTCGAGCAGCTGGGAAGAATCAGCATGAGAATGAGGGCTCGCAAGGGAACTCCGCGTCAGGGTGTGGCTGAGGCAGGCAGAGGGAAGACCGGATCTCCCAGACGGATGATGCCGCCCTCGACAACCTCCAAGAGGACCCCCCTCGCCCGTCGGGGAACCCAGTCCGGTTCGAGGGTGGCATCATGTGCGGACTGGCCAAATCGGTCGATGAACTGCCCGCAGGGGTTGTGGACTTCTGGGCTGACTCGGAAGCACACCTCACCGATTTGCAGGCAACTTCCTATCGGCAAGTTCGCGACCGAAAGATCGAGCGTCAGGTGGAGGTTGTCTCCACTGAGCTCTGGGGGGGTCTCGCCTGCAAGGCAACTCAGGACATCGCTTCGGATCGCGCTGACCTGTCGATTCCGATTGCTGTGGCTCCGCTTTCCCCACCGGTCACCGTGGATGCCTCCCTCTGGACTGAGTTCCAGTTGGTCCACCACCAATCGCTTGCCCTTTTGAGGACGGATGACCAAGCCCGTCACACGACCCCCGTCTCGGGGTGGCTCGGGAAGTTGGCTGAGCTGACGCAGCAGTGCGTGGAGGGGTTGGGCCATGGAAGAACTCTACCTCAAAGCGTACAACTCCGCCCAGCTTCCCCTTGCGTCGTGCAGGGCAGCAACGGGTTCGATTTCAATGCCGAGTTCCGCGGCGATTTCATCCAGCTGGTCTGCACTCGGGCGAAGGTTGTAGATCATGGGCGCCGACGGGCGCACGGTAAGGTAGTGCCCCTCCTTTGCGGCTTTGAGCAGGTCGGGCAGTGCTTCTTGGCCTCGGCGCGACACATCACCCCACGCATGGGAAATGTGGACGCCGGGCAGGTGAACCTCCAGCATACCGGAAAGGTCATAGTCGGTCGTCCAGAGCCGATTCACCCGGTGGGACCTCAGCCAGTCGGTCAGTTCGGTCTGTCCGCTTTGGGTGAAGGTGTGAATCGGAGTGGTGGCAAGAGCCTCGTCGGTTTTCTGCAGTGCTGTGCTGCCGCCGAGCAGCCAAGGAACACTCAAAAGCAGACTGTAGAACGCTCGCTTTGGGGAACGCGGTGGGGTGATGAGTGCACAGAGCCGGTCTGTGGCCAGCCCTACCCAAATCGCCATCGGAACCGCTGCCTGGGCGAGGTGGTGGAGATCTTTGTTGCTCAGCCAAATCAAGAGCACTTGAAGTGGGACAAACAGACTCATGAACCGAAGCAGCGCTCGCGGCCTGGATTCGGATCGGTCTCGCCAAGCCAAGACGCTTCCCGTCAGCGGGATCAGCAGGGCCAGGGAGCGCCAGGGCGGTCCTGCAGACGGAGTTTCGGTCTGATAGGCTCCTTCCAGCCATGGAAATGGAGTCGAGAGAAAGCTCCAGAGTGACACCGCGCTTTCCCGACTTGCCCCCGCCTGAAAGAGACCATGCCAGGCTCGTTCAGTCTGCAGGCCAAGGTAGTCGTGGGAGCGGATGTGAAGAGCCTCTTCAAAGGCATGGCTGTGGTGAAGCCAACTGAACCAAAGGGGAGACGTGAGCAGCAAAACGATTCCAGCCATTCGGAGGGGTCGGATGGGAAAAGGTGGGCGAATCGCGGGATGATCCTTTCGAGTCGCGAGTGCAACAATGCTCAAGGCGAGCAGTGTGGGCAGAAAGGTGGCCTTGGCGAGAAACCCGAGTCCCACACCCACAGCAATGGCTGTGCTTCCATGTTTACCTCCACCCCAGCGACGACTCCACATGGCCCAGAGAACCAAGAGCCCGGCTGCCTGAAGGAGCACTTCCGTCCCTCCAAGGACCTTGCGGTAGAAGACAAAGTTCCAGTCACTGGCCAGAACGATGGCAGCCACCGCCGCCGCGATGTCGGTGCCGTGGAAGCGGAGAAATCGATGCATCAGGACGAGAAGCAGTCCACCCAGGAAAAGGTGAACACCGCGTACGACTTCCAGCGAGCCGGTCAATGCATGGGTGGCACGCGCTGGCCAGTCCGCCAGCCCGCCCGTGTAGTGGTTGACCGCCAAGGGGAGCTGCAGTCCACCGAAGTCAAGCCGTTCAAGAGGACGGACTTGAGAGGCGACAAAAGGCCCGGAGCGACTTCCATCTCCCCAGACAGGCAGACCATTCTCCCAGCCCACCAGGACCTTTGGAGGAAATTCCAGGGCCCAGGTTCCGTCCACTTCTCCAACGATGCCCACGTTGTTCACAGTGGTCAGGGCAAGCACCCCATAAATTCCGACTGCGAGGAAAAGGGAGAGTGGAATGCGCCGAGACCAGAACATTTTAGACTCTCCCCTTCCACCCTCTCCACAGGGAGAAGAGGTTCTTTAGACTCTGCTGGCTTTTCCTGGAAATCACGGGCGAGATGGTGTGGGGCTCAGGCTTGGGGCCGGTCTCGAGAGAATGCGCCTTTGGGGTATCACGCGGCGATGAGACGGGGCGGTGGATAAAAAAAACCCCGGCAGAGACTGCCGGGGTTTTTGAAGGAAATAAGAAAAAGCGATTACTCTTCGCCTTCCTCGCCGCCTTCTTCTTCGCCGCCTTCTTCTTCGCCTTCCTCTTCTTCGCCTTCCTCTTCCTCACCCTCGTGGTCGTCATGACCCGTGTCAGAGTGGACCTCACCGGAATCGGTGGTGGTGTCGTCGGAAGCGTCAGACGAGCAGCCGGTCAGTGCGATGAAAGAAGCCGCGCCAGCGACAACGAGAAAGTTGCTGAACAATTTCATTTGGTACCTCATTTTGTTCTTGCGGTTGAGCAGACCTGAAACCAGGCCTGCGAAAATTCCCCGAGGGGAAAATGTTGGTTTGCGTCTCAATACAGGCCCGAAGGCCGTTCTCCAGTCCCGGAGTTTACTCCATTGCTCTGACATGTCAACATTGTCGTGTGCTTTAGGAGAATGCTTTGGCCTTCAGTATGGCGAACAGTGGGGCCCTGAGAGGCTTTGGGGGTGCCCGAGGCGTGGTCGCAATTCTGGCATCTCAGACGCTTCTTCTTGGGGTCGCGCTGATTGACTGGAGGCTTTCTGCTGCCCTGATTGTGGGCTTTCTTACGCTGGTTTTCTCTCTTCGAAACCCGCTCGTGGCCATTGTTCTGCTGGTGGCAGGCAGAATACTGTCAACCGGTTCACTCTCCTTCATGCGTGTCGGTGGCATGAACATCGGATTTTTCGAGCCGATGCTTCTCTTGGCACTCATGGTGGCGGCGTACCATGCCATGGAGAGTAAAATCTCCCTGGGGAGAGCCTTCCCTTGGCGAACACCCCTGCTGATCTTTTGGTGCTGGCAGGCCATGGGCCTGCTCTGGGCCTACCGGGCGACCACTGGGCTTCAAGAAGTTGTGGCAGTGGGAATCGTTTTGGCCACAACAACTCTAATTCTCGCCTTCGTCACCGACTTGAGTCGCTTTGGATGGATCGTGAGGGCGTGGGTGGTAGCCTCAGTGCTGGTAGGGGTGCTCTCCATGGCCACCAACCTCTCGGAGGTGGCGACCACCGGACAGACCTGGGAGGTGGCCTCAGGTGGGGGAAGGGAAACCGGGCTGGGACAGCAGCCCAACTGGTTTGCAATGAACCTCATGTTCGGTGTTCTGACCGCATTTGCTGTTGCGATGAACAGCAAGCAACGGCTCTGGAAGGTGGCTTTTGCTCTTGCAGGAGTCTTCATCTTCTTTGCTCAGCTGCGCTCCGGTTCGCGGGGTGGAGCCTACGCCATCGTCATCGGCGGCGGATTGATGGCCTTGGCCAATCCGGTATTTCGGAGGTGGATGTTCCGTTTTGCCCTGGTAGCGATTGGGATTTTTGCCTACCAGCTTTACTACGGTGAAGAATCCACACGAAAGGGCTTGATGCGCATCTGGATGAACCTCGACATGTTTCTGGCCTCGGACATTCGCTTCCGAAACTGGGTGGCCTGTCTGGAGATGTTTCAGGAGACTCGGGGCTTGGGCATCGGAGCGGGTGGATACGCTCAGGTGATTGCGGACTATGACTGGCGCATCTACGATTCGATCTACCGCTACCCTCACGGAATTCCTTGGGGCATCATCGCCCACTATGGCGTGGTGGGCGTCGTCTGCGCACTCTGGGTTCTTTGGGCCATCGCCGGGATGGCGTTGCGGCTTGTTCGCTGGACACGCGGGACATCCTTCGAGCCGTTTGCATGGGCAATGCCCGCCACCATCTTTGCGTATTTCGCGTGGTCGATGGTGGAGTTCAATTTTGATGACAAGCCCTTCTGGGAGTTCCTCGCGCTCTACACTGCGCTTTACCTTGTGGTGAAACGCAGGGTCGAGGCCGGCGACCCTCTTGAGCAGGACAAGCACATGCAGACTCCGCTGCCCTGGAGTGCTTCGACGGAGGTGACGCGATGACTCCGCTGGATGGGGGTCTGTGGATCGCGGTGGCTGTTCTCGCCCTTGTTGCTGGGAAACTGAGCCTTCCGAAGCCACTCGAACTCAACTGGAGGGATTTCTTCGCCCTCGGGGTTGTGACGCCGATACGTGGCGAGCTGGACGCACAGGGTGCCAAGTTCGAAGATTGGGTGGAGCGCTGTGAACCCCTCCTGGGACGCGGGGAGTTGGACCACGTCTATGAGGACCCCGCGGATTTCGGATCAGGCTTTGACCTGTCCCCGACCCTCGGTATGGGGGTGGACTGGGAGACGTTGGCGACCGATTCAGAGCTTCTGCGCTCGCGTCTGCTTGAGCGTGACTCCGCCCTGTGTTGGGTGGTTCGGGACAGCCGAACCTTGGAGGCCCTCGACCCCTGGGTGAGCCACATCCACTTGATGACGGGTCCTCAAGAAGAACTCATGGAGAGTCTCAGCAATCTGCTTGGCGACGTGTCACGGCGAGTCATCCTTGTGGGCGAGGGCCGGGCCGCCCAAGAGTGGACAGAACTGCTGCATGCAGAGCCGGGTCTCCGCGACAGAACCTTGGCAGTGATCGGAATCGAGGCCGACCTCGATGCTGCATGGCTGATGGAGAACTTCAGCCACGAGGCAATGGACACAGAGCTGGAGCGCAATACGGCATTTTTTCACCTGAGTTTTCAGGGTCAAGAGGGCCGTGGGTGGCCGCAGCCCGCCGTTCCCGACTCGTTGAGAACGGCTGTCACCGCGGAGGAACTGGGTCCGTTCGCAGTTTCTCGAGATTCAGAGTCGGATGCATTGTGGGCGCAGGCCTTGGTTCTGACTGTGGCCCACTGGGTCGCCATAGAAAGTTGACGCCAATCGGGAGAAGGATTGGGATAGTCTCTTCGGCATTGGAGACACCATGAAACGATTTTGGCCCTCTGCCTTCATGGCGATGACCCTGGTGGCGTGCAGCTCAGGAAACACAGACAGCGGTCCTGGTGATGACACGGGAGCTTCCTCTGAAGACCCTGCTGTTCTAACCATCGTCTCGCCGGCAGACGGCGCCGTTGTCACTGAGGGAGACAGCGTGCTCCTGAGTGCGGAGGCGAGGGGTTCTGTCTCGGGTGACGTGCTTGCGATGGATGCCTTGGAGTGGGGCACCAATGTCGGGGACTGGATGGTTTCCGGAAACGATGTCAGCGTCTCCGATTTTCCTGTGGGTTCACTGCAGCTGATTGCGACAGCGAGCATCTCAGGTCGGGAGGTGGTTGCCGCCGTGGATCTGGTGGTGGAGCCAAGACGCTATGACCTGAGCGGTCGAATCGATGCCGCTGTGGAGCTCTATTCGAATGAGTGGAACTACACCTTCGAGGATGACTGCAATGGAACGATGGTCTTCGTGATTGAAGGCGCCGCGGTCTCGGGTACAGGCTCCTGCGAGGCCTTTGACGAGCCGATTGAGTTTCTTGTCACAGGGACCGAGTCCAATGGACAGGTCACCGGCGAGATGGGGGTCAGCGGAGGAGAGGAAAACGTGCCCTTTACGGCCTCCTGGGACAGCGAGGCTGAGGTCTTAGAGGGGGCCTTCGATCAGACGTGGGGGAGCGATGACGGTACTCTTCGGATGGTGGGAACCTTCAGCGCATCGACGGAATAATCATGGTAGCGGTTGACCTGCTCCTGGGCTTTGGTCGAGTCGGGCTCTTTGGCTTCGGAGGGGGGCAAGCCATGATACCGCTGATGGAGCAGGAGTGCGTCCAGCAGGCCGAGTGGATGAACTCAGAAGAGTTCATCGACGCGCTCGCTATGGGGAATGCACTCCCAGGCCCCATCGCCATAAAGATGGCGGCCATGGTGGGCTGGAAGGTCGGGGGGCCACTGGGGAGTTTGGCAGCCATTCTGGGTGTAGCGGCGCCCGCGGTGGTTCTGATGCTTGCGCTCGCGGCCCTCTATGTCCGCTTTCAGCACCATGTGGCGGTGCAAGGAGCCATGCGGGCTGTTCGTCCAGTCGTCATCGGACTGCTGGCGTGGACTGTGGTGGTCCTCTGGCCCGGTGGTGTGCCGGATCTGGGATCGGGAATTGTGGCGATCGCGGCTTTCGCGGCCCTCGCCTTGGGTCTCCATCCTGCCCTTGTGGTGCTGGTGGCGCTTGTGATGGGCGCTTTGGCGTTGGCGGGTTGATGCAACGCTTTGGGGCCCATCTTCGTTCGCATTTTCTGCTCGATGACCGGCTCTGTTTCCTGAATCACGGGTCGTTCGGGGCCTGCCCGAAGAGTGTTCTCGATGCCCAAACGGCTTGGCGGTCCGAGATGGAGCGCGATCCCATACGATTCTTGGTTCGTTCACTTCCGGAGTTGCTCCGCAGCCAGGCCGCTGAGCTTGCATCGTTTCTCGGAGCTCGAGGCGACGACATCGCCTTTGTTGAAAACGCTACGACGGGGGTCAATGCCGTCCTGCGCAGCCTGGATTTTCAGGCTGGAGATGAAATTCTGGTGCTCTCGCATGTCTATCCAGCAGTCAACAACACGGTGGTCGCCTTGGCCCAGCGTTACGGTTGCAGGGTGGTCCGGGCCGAGCTGCCGGTTCCGTTGAGGACCCCGGAGCAAGTGGTCGAGGTAGTTGAGGCGAATCTGAGCCCTCGGACTCGTGTGGCGGTACTCGATCACATCACCTCGTTTTCTGGCGCGGTCTTGCCGGTCACGGACCTTGTTGCGGCCTGTCATGGAAACGGGACACCGGTCCTTGTTGATGGTGCTCACGCACCGGGAATGCTGGACCTGGACTTGGAATCCATTGGTGCCGACTACTACGTTGGCAACTGCCACAAATGGCTCTGGGCTCCAAAGGGGTGTGCGTTTCTTCACGTCAAAGAGAGCCGCCAGCTCGGCCTGAAGCCAACGGTCATCTCCCTCCGGCAGGCTGAGGGGTTTCCCCACTCTTTCGACTGGACGGGGACCAAGGACCCGAGTGCCTACCTCGCACTCCGCGCTGGGCTCGAGTTCCATGCATGGCTCGGGCCTGAAGCCGTCCGGGCCTACAACCACGACCTGGTGGTCGCCGGGACAGAGAGCCTTGCCTCTGCGCTTGGCTGGGAGCTTCCTGTGGCCGCAGAAATGACAGGAAGCATTCGAGCGCTTCGCATTCCCGGTACCGAGGAAGCTACCCGCGACGACGCCAACGCACTGCACGACTACTTGGCCGATGTCCACCACATTGAAGCGCTTGTCCAACCCTACGATGGGCTTTGGCTTCGTGCATCGGCGCAGGTCTACAACGAGCGGGGCGATTTCGCTGCCCTGCTCGCCGCGCTCCAGTCTTGGCAGGGGCATCAATCGGGATGAGCAGCAGAGGGTGGTGGGGTCGTTGTGAAGGTGAATTCAGCCTGTCGCTTGAGGCGTCCTATCGGTTAGACTCCCCCCAAGAAGGAGACCTCTGTGGATTGGCTGACGAACCTGCGTGAGGGCTTAGACACGCCGCCTCATCAAGCCGCGCTCGTACTGGTCATGACACTGCTTGTGTTGGTGCTGGTCTACTTCCTGAAACGGCTCCTTCTCAAGGCGGCCGCGCGTGCACCGGAGAAGATCGACAGCTCCTTGATTCAACGGCTCTACCGACCTGTGCGCGTCAGCGTCTTGGTGTACGGATTCATCAAAAGCCTTGAGGTAGGACGTCCGCGCACCGCTCCCCCCGACTTGGTCGTGTCGCTGCTCACCAGCATTGTGGTTCTCTATTGGATGATCGCTGCGCTCAAGATCTCCAACAGGCTGCTGCAGCTGAGTGCCTCGCCGCTGCGGAAAGGGGTGATGACGCAGCGGAGTCTTCCGTTTTTCTCCATGTGCGCAACGGCGGGAATCGGCGCCATCGGGCTCTATTTTCTGTTTTTGGCCTGGGATCTGGATCTCACCGCATGGCTTGCATCAGCGGGTATCATCGGTGTTGCCGTTGGTTTCGGAGCGAAAGACAGCCTCGCGAATGTTTTTGGTGGCGTGTCCATCATGGCGGACGCTCCTTACCGACTGGGGGACTACCTGTTGCTCGAGAGCGGGGAGCGGGGTGAGGTGACCGATATTGGGCTTCGTTCAACGCGTCTGCGTACCCGAGGTGACATTCAAATCGTGGTGCCAAACTCGATCATGGCCAACACCAAAATTGTGAATGAGACCGGAGGAATCCGAAGGCCTCATCGGATCAGCCTGGCTCTTGGTGTGGCCTACGGAACGGATGTAGACCGCCTCAAGGAGATTGTGGAAGAGGAGTGCACTTTCGTGCAGGATGTGCTCGCGGATCCACCTCCAAAGGCCTTTTTTGTAGAGTTTGGAGACTCGGCGCTGAACTTTGAAGTCATGGTTTCGATTGTGCACTCGGGATTTCGGGCCCCGGTCTTGGATGCTCTCCACACGGCGATCTACAAGCGGTTGCAAGAGGAAGGCGTGGAGATTCCTTTCCCGCAACATGACCTGCATGTGAAAGGTTCGACCTGACGCGTCCAAAAATTCGCCCACCGCAAGCCCTCGGAAGGACTCGCGGCGGGACAGGAGAAACGTGGGGTTCTACGGAAGGGCGTTGATGGCAGCACTCAGCTCGTCCATGGTTCCCGTGGAGAGGGGCTCCGAGGCATCAAAGAGGGTGAGGTGGTCCTCGGTGATGGTTTCGCTCTGGATGGCATAGCTCCACAGGCCCTCGGATTCAGTGACAAAGATCACGTGGACTTCGAGTCCAATGGGAATCAACCCGTAGTGCTCGCCAAATCGGTTGGTGGCCGCGTCCCAGGTATCGAATCGCGCGAGAGCACTGCCCTCTCCTGCGTAGGCCAAGTAGACACCGCAGTTGTCGGGGTCGTGGCCTGCAGGCACCTGGACGTGGATCTCCGTTTTCGGTCGGGGGTCGTTGTACCACTTGTCGATGTTGGTCCAGCCGAATTCACCGGAGGTCAGCCAGTAGGTATCCACCGTGCCTTTTCCATCCGCACCGGGCATCCTGCCGATGCCGAAGGCCTCGGGGTCCGCTTCTTGCTCAATCCATGCACCATCGACGGGGTCCGGGCGAAACAGACCCATTTCGGAGTCGGGGCCTCCAGTGGTTTCGGCATTGACCTGCAGCATGAATGCTCCATCGAGCGCAAGGTCCTCGCCATTTTGGGTCGCATTGACGTAGTGCTCCCCGCCAGAGATGAGTTGGGCAATCTCGCCGAGCGCGTTGCGGCCCTGGCTGGGCATGTCGATGGCCAGCATGGTGCCTCTGTCAAAGGCCTCGATGAGTTCAATTTCTACGGTTCCGCTCACCATCTCGCCGCTGCTCGTGCGCAGTTGGTGAGGGGCGAGGCTCAGCAGTGTGCCGTGTTCTCCCACGATTTCAATCGGCAGATCCGCACTGACGGAGAAGAGCTGAATTTCATCAGCAAGGGCCTCTATTTGGAGGTTTTCGAAGGCCTCCGGGGATGGGCCTTGAGCATCGTCGATGCCCTCACCGGTGTCCTCGGTGGCTTCACCGGTGTCCTCGGTGGCTTCACCGGTGTCTTCGACGGGGTCTGTGTCAGCCTTGCAGGCCAGGGTCATGGAGCCGAGAGCAAGAATGAAGAGGTGGCGTGTCATGGGGGTCTCCTTGGATGAGCGTGCAGGCGGGAATCGCCTCCACCCACTCATCAAGGGTGCCCGGATCGCAGAGTTGCATTTTTTCTGAAACGAGGTCGGCGGGTTCAGCCTCGTGGCCCGAATTGAATCGCTCCGTCGGGCAGGAAATAGAGAATGGCCATGGTGCCTCCGGTCACTGTGGGGACGTGCCAGGTGTTCGGACCGTAAACCACCCAACCCTCGGGCTGACCATCAAAGCGCGGCTCACCGTCGATGGCGAAGCAGAGGTCAATCTCGCCGTTGGGATGAGTGTGCGCAAGCCCCGGGCCGTTCATGACCACTCCGTCGATGGAATGGCTTAGCGTGTCCTCTGTGGACTTGGCCAAGCGTCCCCATTTCATCCCTTCTTCCCCTCGAGGGGCGAACCAGCCCTTTTGGATACCCTCAACCACCAAGGCCCGGATGGCTTGGATTTCTACACCATCGATCGGCCAGCTGCCTTCGAGGCATTCGGCAATGCCGGGTGCATGGTGATCCATCTGGGCAAGGTCGCTGAGAAGGGGTGCGAGGGCATCAATGAGGTCCTGTTGGGTTGCCATAAACTGTCTTCTCCACGGTTTGTTTTCGGGCTGAGAGATTAACTGACACAGGGGAACGGAGGACAGGCTTTTGTTCAATTGACAGATTGTCACGATTTTGCGCGTGAAATTTGAAATCCTGGACAATTTGTCGACCTACAGGCTCCCCGTGCGTCGAATTGGCGGGTTATAAGTTGGCCCGTTTTTTGCTCTAAGAGAGTGCGGCATGCGTGACGAACTCGAACAAATCCGAAATTGGCTCCTCCAGAAACGTACCCTAAGCGTTGCTGGCGCCCTCCTCTGTGCGGCTCTCCTGGTCTCTTGGGGAGCGATGCGTGTGGTGGAGGGCCAGCTGGCTCTCCCTGAGGGTGCGGAACTTCCGTCCAACGAGCGGGTCGCTCAAGAGAAGCCATCTGTTGAATCCTCTCCAGCTCGGCGGAGCAGCTCTTCCCGGGCTCGCTCATCGAGCTGGTACAAGCGCCCCATCGTCAAACGGAACATGTTTGATCCGGATGCAGTGGGTGCTGAAGTTGTCTCCTCCGAGTCAGAAGGCATCAGTTCACTTCCGGTAAAGCTGATTGCTACGGTGGTGACCAACCCCGTGCAGTTCTCCACGGCTCTGATTGTGGGTGAGGATCGCGGGGATGAGCCCGAGAGCTACTCGGTCGGAGACAAGCTTCTCAACGATGCGGAGATCCTCGAGATCCACTGGCGAAAGGTGGTGGTTTTGAACGACGGTCGGAGAGAAGACATCCTGATGGACTCCAAGGGAGTGGAGCCTGCGAGAGGATCGGCCTCCAGCAGTTCCGAGGATGACGATGGCATCCAGAAAGACGGCGAAAACCAGTATGTCGTTCCCCAGTCTGTGGTGGACAATGCCCTCGAGGATCTCGACAAACTCGCCAGCCAAGTTCGGGTACGTCCCCACCGAGACAGCGATGGCAACGTCGACGGATACCGCCTGAGCGCCATTCGTCGAGGCACGCTGCTCGACAAGCTTGGCATCAAGAACGGTGACATTGTCCACGAGGTCAATGGCTACCCCCTCAACTCCAGTTCCGGGGCCATGACGGCCTTCCAGAGCCTCCAAAGCGAGAGCTCTTTCCAGTTTGATATTTCCCGCCGCAACAGCCGTCGCACCATCAAGTACGACGTGCGCTGAATGGAGAAGTTTGTGAAACCCAACACGACCTTCCGAAAGCTGAATCGATTCTTCTTTCTTGGATTAGCCGCCTTCCTGCTGGCTGTTCCCCCCTCGCTCGCACAGGATGATGACGAGGACGATGGCCCGGTCAGAAGCTTTCCTGCCGGGGGCATCCGAAACGGTCCTCTGCCCGGTGGAGCAGGCCTCCCCGGGCCGCCTCGAATCCTTCCGGAATTGACACCGGATGCAGATGCGAGCGAGTCCGAGGATGAGGGTGAGGGTGAGGACGAGGCTGCGGAGCGCGAGCGGCGCCGAGAGGAGGCGCGCGTGCGCGCTCGCGAGGCCCCGGAGCGTCGGAACCAGGAGCGTGAAGAGTCGGGAAGCTCGAAAGCCTCCAGTGCCTCGAACGGGAGCAGCGAGTCCACTCGGGTCGTCGGTCCCGAGCAGCCGTGTCTCGACCGCGATCAGGTGCGTCAGCGCATGGCCGCACGGGCCGTGCTGGAGTTCGTGGAGACGCCCATCAAGGACATCATCGAGGAAATGGCCAAGAGGACCTGCCGCAACTTCATCATTGAGGACGGGTTGAGCGGGAAAATCACCATTGTCTCCTACAACGAGGTCTCCGGCGCTGAGGCCTATCAGGCCTTTCTCTCTGCGCTCGAAGTGATGGGCTACACCACCGTGAAGGTAGGGGACTTCACCAAGGTGATCCCGGTCAGCAACGCCAAGAGTGAGCCGCTGAGGGTGTATGAAGGCAATGAAGTCGAGGACATTCCGTACATCGACAACTTCATCACCCAGATCTTTCAGCTGGAGAATGTGGCAGTCGATGAGGTGACCACCATTGCGAAGCAGCTGGCCGGTCCCGGTGCGGACATCCTCAGCTACAAGACCACCAACACCTTGATCATCACCGACACAGGGGTCAACATCCGCCGGATTTGGCGCATCGTGAGTCAGTTGGATGTGGCCGCTCCAAAGAGCACGATTCGCTACTACAAACTCCGCTACGCTGAGGCCGCCGAGATGGCCAAGATGATCGAAGAGGTCTACGGCGTGGCAGGCAGTGCGACCCAAGAGTCGACCAGCAGCAACAGCAATTCGCGGAACCGACGAAACCGGAATCGACGAAATCGAAACCGAAACAGAGACAACGCCGCGGATGCATCGGCCTCCTCCACGTCGGCTGGGACGGAGTCCAAGTACATCTCCAAGATTGTCGCGGATGAGCGCACCAACACCATGATTGTACGGGCCAATGAATCGGCATTTGCCGAGATTGAGGCCCTCTTGCTTGAGCTCGATGTGGACATTGATCCGTCTTCTCGCTCCCAGTTGCACGTGGTCTACCTGGAGCATGCAAAGGCGGAGGACGTCGCCCAGGTGCTGTCCAACCTTACTGAAGAAGGGCGTCGATCCAGCACGCGAAACAACAACCGAAACAACAACCGAAACAGCAACCGAAACAGCCGGGGCCCTCAGGGCCGGGGTCGTGGTCCGAATGCAGACGCTCCGAACGGCGTTCTGGATTCCTCGGGTGGGGTGACGGCTGCCTTTGAAGATGGTGTGAAGATCACCGCGGACGAGAACACCAACTCCTTGGTGATTATCGCGAGCCGTGAGAGTTTTGCGATCATCAAGCGCGTCATTGACAAGCTCGACATCCGTCGAAAGCAAGTCTTTGTAGAGGCGGTCATTATGGAGATGGCCAGCGATGACAGCTTGGATGCGGGCATCGGTTTCCACATGGGGGCTCCCGACGAGTCGACCAACACCCTGGGCCTCGGTTCCGCTCAACTGAATGCCACCTCTTTCGGGTTGGACGCGCAAAGCCTTCTCTCCGGACTTGCGATGGGAGTCTTTGGTGAGGCGATTGATGTGGCGATCCCAGACGGAACAGGTGGAAATGCCACCCTGTCCGTGCCGGCCTTTGGTGTGGCCCTCAATGCCCTTCAGGCCAACTCGATGGTCAACATTCTCTCGACACCGAACATCCTGACGCTGGACAACGAGGAAGCCAAGATTGTCGTCGGTCGGAACATCCCGTTCCCGATTTCTTCAGGGATGGACGCGAACGGAAATCAGCTGGTTTCCTACCAGCGCGAGGATGTGGCCATCACGTTGAAAGTGACCCCACAGATCAATGAGTCCAACTACGTGACGCTTGAGATCATGCAGGAGGTGAGCGAAATCGAGGAGGATTCCAGCGGGCTGGATGTGACCTCTGCGGGGTTCATTACCTCAAAGCGGTCGGCGGAGACGACGGTTCTGGTCAAAGACAATCAGACGGTTGTGATTGGTGGGTTGATGGGGCAGACCGAGACGGAGGTGGAGACCAAGGTGCCACTGCTGGGTGACATTCCGCTCATCGGCGCCCTCTTCCGAGGCCGTCGGGACAGCTCTCGCAAGACCAACATGCTGATCGTACTGACACCGCACATCATTGACGATCCCGTGGACTTGGAGGAAGTGTACCGAGTCAAGGTTGCTCAGCGCGATGAGTTCCTGAGAAGGTTCTACGGTCGCTCGGAATTGGAGCAGGCCCAAGAACTCGAAGGGCTTCTCCGCTATTCGATGAACCTCATCGACGAGCCAAGCGTCTACCGCACCAAAATTTCAACGGAGTCGCAGAGCACCACCATCGAAGCTCCGGAGTTCGATGAGGAAACGGGGAACCCCGAGGCTCTCGAATTGGTCGGTGAGGCGGTCGATACGGTGGAGGGAGACGAGTCGGATGACGAAATCCCCGAACTGCTCGAAGAGGACCAGGGGGGTGTTGAGGCTGAGGAGATTTCCGAATGAGTGCACTCCTCCGCCAACTTGAGTCACGCTTGCTCGCGCAGGGTCTCCCTCGGGAGCATTTCGACGAGGTGGCTGTTCAGTCGGAGCGCACTGGATTGAGCCTCTTCGAGCTTCTCCAGAGATCGCAGAATGTGGACGCAGCGCTGCTGTGCAGGACCCTGTCGGAGCTGACCGGCCTCGAGGCCCGTACGGAAGTGGATTTGGAAGCGGTGGATGTCGACTTGGTTCGTCAACTCCCGCTGGGACTTGCTCGTGAGCAGGGGCTCCTCCCGCTCGCGAGCTTGGAGGGCGTGGTTGAGGTGGCCATTGCGAGTCCAGAGGCTGTGGATGCCGCGGACGATCTCCGGGTGCTCTTCGGTCAGCCCGTACGTCTTGTTCTTCTGCCACACAACACCCTGCGGGATGCCATCAACAAAGCCTTCGACAAGGCCGCTCGCACGGCTTCAGCAGTGGTGGAGGAGATGAAGGAAGAGGACGATGAGTTTTCCTCTGACTTGAGTCTGGAAGCGGACATTCTTGACGATCCGAATCAGGCCCCAATCATCCGGTTTGTGAACAGCCTGCTGACCCAAGCCATCAAAGACCGCGCCTCAGACATCCACGTCGAGCCCTTCGAAAAAGAACTGGCGGTGCGTTTTCGCATCGATGGGGTGCTCTACGAAGTGGTGAAACCGCCTCCACGGTTGCAGGCCTCCATCGTCTCCCGTGTGAAGATCATGGCCGGACTGAACATTGCTGAGAAGCGCATCCCGCAGGATGGACGCATCCGAATTCGAATGGCAGGCCGCGAGATTGATCTTCGTGTATCCACTCTGCCCGTTCGCCACGGGGAGCGGGTCGTGATGCGTATCTTGGAGAAAGGCGAAGTCTTTACCCTCGACGGGGTAGGCATGGAGCAGCGAGACCTCCAAGAGTTTCGCGACATGATTCGCAGGCCTCATGGCATCATCTTGGTGACGGGTCCAACAGGGTCCGGTAAGACGACGACGCTCTATTCGGCGCTCTCGGAAATCAATGCTCCCGACCTGAACATCCTCACCATCGAGGACCCCGTTGAGTACGAGCTCAAGGGCATCGGCCAGACCCAGGTCAATCCGAAGATCAAGCTGACCTTTGCTTCGGCCCTGCGGGCCCATCTGCGTCAGGATCCTGACGTCATTATGGTGGGTGAGATTCGAGACAAAGAGACAGCCGACAATGCGGTTCAGGCTTCGCTCACTGGCCACTTGGTGTTCTCCACTCTGCACACCAACGATGCCGCAGGAGCATTCACCCGACTGATTGACATGGGAGTGGAGCCGTTCCTGGTTTCCTCATCCTTGCTGATGGTGGTTGCCCAGCGCCTCGTTCGTCGCCTCTGTCCGGACTGCAAGGAGCCCTACACCCCGAGTGCCGCAGAGCTGGCCGATATTGGCCTGAAGGAGAGTGATTTGAAGGGCCCGGTCTACCGAGCAAAGGGTTGTCCGACCTGCATCAACACCGGCTACACCGGCCGAATGGGCATCTATGAGATGCTCTTTGTTCGAGACAATGTGCGTCAACTGGTGATGGCCTCGAGCGATGCGGGCACCATCAAGCGTGCCGCGCTGAGCAATGGCATGCGCACCCTCCGCGTGGACGGGTTGGACAAGGCACTCCAGGGACACACCTCCTTTGACGAGGTCCTTCGCGTCACGCAAGAAGAGGCCTTGGAGCTGGATTAAACGATGGCGGTGTTCGAATACAAAGGGCTGGACTCCAGAGGCAAAGCGGTCAAAGGGTTGATCGATGCTGAAGGGCCGAAGTCCGCTCGAGCCCGACTTCGAAAAGACGGTGTCTTTCCGACGGAGGTCAACGAGAAGAACGCCAGCAAGGCCACGCGAGGCAAGGGCCTTTCGATGGAAGTGGACGTCGGGGCCTACTTTCAACGCGTGAGCCAGCAGGACTTAGCGGAGATGACGAGCCAGCTCTCGACTCTCCTTGCTGCATCGGTGCCCATGATTGAGTCGCTCTCAGCGGTCATTGATCAATGCGAGAAGGAGAAGCTCAAGGTGGTGCTCACGGACCTCCGTGAGAAGGTCAACCAAGGAATATCGCTCGCAGACGCCATGGCCGAGCATCCCAAGATTTTCTCCAATCTCTACGTGAACATGGTTCGAGCAGGAGAAGCATCAGGAAGCCTGGAAATCGTGTTCCAGAGGCTTGCAGACTACACCGAGAAACAAGTGCGGATGAAGAGTCAGATCACCTCGGCGATGATCTACCCCGTCCTGATGACGCTTGTGGGTGGCCTCATCGTGGTCGGTCTCTTTGTGTTCGTCATCCCAAAGATCCGCAGAATACTCGAGTCGATGGGCAAGACCCTGCCCTTCATCACAAAATTTGTCCTCGGGCTCTCCGATTTTTTCATCGCCTACTGGTGGGTGATGGCCCTGCTCTTGGTGCTTGGAATCTGGCGTTTCCGCCGTTGGAAATCCACGCCAGAGGGCCGCTTCAAGTACCACTCTCTGTTGCTGCGGCTTCCTGTTTTTGGGCCGATTGTGCGCCAGGTTGCTGTGGCACGTTTCTGTCGGACGCTCTCGACGCTACTGGACTCCGGTGTGCCCATATTGACGGCGATAGGCATCGTGGAAAAGGTCGTTGACAACGAGGTGCTCGCCAAGACAATTCGCGAGGCAGCGGCAAACATTTCCGAGGGCGAGTCCATCGCAGAGCCGCTGCGACAGTCAGGCGAGTTTCCAGCCTTGGTTACCCACATGATCGCCATCGGGGAGCGCACGGGTGAACTCGAGCCCATGCTCGCTCGGGTCGCGGATTCCTACGACCAGCAGCTTGAGAACACCCTCCAGGGTTTGACCAGCTTGTTGGAGCCCCTCCTCATCCTCTTTATGGGCGGCGTTGTGGCGATGATTGCCGTGGCCATTCTTTTGCCCATGCTCGACATGTCTTCCCTCCAGTGAACCAGGAGTTCATCATGCAGTCCAAATCCCCTCGAATCTCGCCTCGCCGCCGCTTCATGGGAAGCCGTCTGGGCATGACCCTTATGGAAATTATGGTGGTGATCGCCATCATCGGCACCATTGCCACTGTGGTTGCTGTGAACGTCTTTGGCATCTTCTCGCAGTCCAATGTGGAGAACACAAAGCTTCAGATGGGCACAATGCACGAGGCACTTGGCATCTACAAGGTGACTCATGGGCAGAAGTACCCGAGCTCCCTCGAGGATGCTTCCGCCAACTTCAACAACGGCGAGGTCCCGACAGATGCTTGGGGTGGACCCTTTGAGTACTCGCAGGAAGACGGTGGACGAAGCTACACCCTGACGTCTCTTGGAGAAGATGGATCCGCAGGAGGCGAAGGTACAGATTCCGACATCGTCTCGAAAAACGGAGTGATCCAAGACTGATGAGGAGCCTCTCTGCCCACCCCTTGCGTCGCACTCGTGCTGGCATGACCCTCATGGAAATCATGGTGGTCGGGGCCATCATTGCGGGGGTCTTTGCCATCGCGCTGCCGTCTACGCGCAGCCTCATGGGGGTGGATCGACAGGTGGCGACAAAGAATCTCGCGAGCACCTACAGGTACCTCCGCGAGGAGGCGACTCTCCGCAATGTGGTGTTTCGAGTGGCCTTTGACCTGGATGCAAACACCTGGTCGGTGCAGATGGGCGATCCCGACACCTTGATTTTCTACGATCAAGACACGCGGGAGACCTTCGAGGATGAGCTCGAGACCGAGCTCAATCGCTTCACGCAGCGCGAGATCGATGAAGGTGAGGCCGAGGATGTGGTGTCGAAAATCGATCAGTTTCAGGAGGTCGCAGACGAGACATTGGCGCGCCTCGTGACGCCGCCAGAGGTCCCTGAGGGCGAAGAGCCCTCGGACGATCAGCTCGCTCAGGGGAAGGTTGAGCTTCCGACGGGGACCGTCTTTGCTTGGGTTCATACGCCTCAGTACGACAAGCCTGTTGAGCGTTCGGATGAGGAACCTGAGGACGGCGAACCCCACTCTGTGGCGTATTCCTACATCTTTCCCAACGGTTTTGCAGAACCAACGCTGGTGCGAATCGTGGATGAGGACGATGAGGACGAGGGGCTCACTCTGGAAGTCGAAGCCTTGAGTGGGCGCGTGCTTCTTCACGAGGACGAGGTGGAGCTGGATGACATTCTGGGGTGGCTTCCCGAAGAGGGCCCGGAGCTTGAGCTGTGAAGCAGTCTCGCGCCGGCTTTACCCTTCTTGAGGTCACCATTGCGATGGCGATTCTGGCCTTGCAGCTCTTCGTGCTGATGAGCGTACAGTCGACAGCGGGACTGAAGACCTATGTGGCGGACCGCTACTCAACGGCAAGTTTCTTGGCTCGCGAGAAGACCACAGAGGTCCGGCTGCTGCTCGAAAGAGAGGGCTTTGGTGACACCGATCTCGAGGAGAACGGAGACTTTGAGGACTTTGGGCTGGATGAGGACGATCTTGACGACTACACCGAGGCCTTCGAGGAGTACCGGTGGGCCTACACGGTTCGCGAGGTGAGCTTGGGTTTGGCTGGCGACATGGCCAGCATGGCCGGTGACCTTGCAGGAACAGGCTACTGGGGCGACGAGGCCGAGGACGATCTCAACACCGCCGACACTCCAGGGCTCTCGGACTTGGGTGTGGACGGGGACATGATCGGCGAGCTTCTGGCCCCCTACATGCGTGAGCTGCGGGTGAAGGTGTGGTGGACGGGGATCGAGGACGATGGATTTGATCCCGTGGAGGTGGTCACTCATGTTGTGAATCCGTCGGGTCAGGTGATCCCTGGAGCGGGTGCAGGGGGCCTGACTGGAGAGGGCAATGCTTCCGTCGGGGGGGATCAATGAGGCGCGGCATGACCTTGATGGAGATCATGGTCAGCATGGCCGTGCTGTCGATGATCGGGGCCATGTCGTGGACGGCCCTCGGGCAGACGTTCATGGCTCGAGACGCGTTGGAGCGTCAGGATGAAGTTCACCAGCAGGCTCGTGTTGCCTTAGAGCGCATGTCTCGAGAACTGTCCTTGGCCTACATCAGCGGCAACATCACCGTGCCCAACAGTTACCGCACGGTCTTTGTCGGCAAGGATGAGGAGCCTGCCGACAGCCTCTGGTTCGCCTCGATCTCACACCATCGGATCTACCGAGACTCCCGTGAGGCCGATCAGACCGAGCTG
Organism: Myxococcota bacterium; assembly: GCA_036021505.1. Classification (GTDB taxonomy): domain Bacteria; phylum Myxococcota_A; class UBA796; order UBA796; family CAJQPC01; genus JAYXVV01. The sequence goes on from JAYXVV010000128.1 coordinate 50,006, forward strand.
ACCTACTGGGTTGAACAAGACCCCAACGATCGCGACAGCTATGCGCTGCTGCATCGCGAGGCCCCGCGCATTGATCACGAGCCCGACAAGGACGGCACCATTCTGCCTCTGGCCTATGGGGTGAAGCGACTGGACTTCAAGTACCTGGATGGTACCGACTACGAGTGGGAAGACGAATGGGACACGACGGGGGTGGAGCATCCCAACAAGCTCCCTCGTGCTGTCCGGATCATACTTGTCCTGGAGGGGCCGAGTGCCTCGGACCCCGAGGATACCGAGGAGTTCACCTACGCCACCACGGTGATGTTGGAGTTCTCCGGTGCCGTCAAGCGATCGGCGTTGGCATCGGGTCAGGCCGCATCACCGGGTGGAAACCCACTTTCCGGAGGCAGGACGAGGGCCGTCGGGGCAGGCGGGATCGGGGCGGGCGGTGTGCCAGGAGGAAACCGATGAAACGCCTGTGGCAAGCCATGACACAGGAGCGCGGCAAGCGCCGCTCCCGCTTCATCGAATCGCGTCGCGTTTCTGGGAAGAAGCGTGGCGTTGCTCTCTTGATGGTGATGATGTGTTTGGCTTTTGTGGCCAGTGTTGGGGCAGACATCGGCATGTCTGGGGAAGTGCGCATGCTCAAGGCAACGCACCAGCGCGATGAGCTGATGGCCGAGGGCTTGGCCCGCTCGGGAATGAACATGTACAGGCTCATTCTCGTGGCGAACAAGCAGTTGGGTCAGAACAGTCAGCTGGCATCGGGCGCAGAGATGATGGGGGTCAACCTCGGAAACGCACTCTGGAAAGCGGTGCCCAGCATCAATACCGGTCTTCTCCGCATGTTCCTCGTCAGTGATGGAGATGTGGACGAGGAGGATGTGGCACGGGTCATGACAGAAGGACTCACGCTGGATGAGCGCGCGGAGAGTCGAGAAGAGTCGGCAAGCCTGTTCGACGACAAGGGGTTTCTCGACTTTGAGGGGGACTTCATGGCCGTCATCGAGGACGAGGACGCCAAGGTGTCGATCAAGGGGCTGCAGAGTGCCGACCCTACCCTCTCGTTGATGGAGAATCCGACAGCGATTCAGCTCTACGGTCTCATGTCGGGCGAGGAGAACGATCAGTGGTTCTACGATCGAAACATCGACCGCTGGGAGATCATTGCCAACCTCAAGGATTGGATGGACACCGACACCAACCGGTCGGGTGCTCGTGGGGGATTTGAGGACGACCTCTACAATCGACTGGACTCTCCTTACCTGTCGAAGAATGCGCCCTTCGACACCAAGGAAGAAATTCGTCTTGTGGAGGGGTGGCAAGATGCCGTCTACGAGCGATTTGGAGACAAGATCACCATTTATGGTGCGGGAAAGATCAACGTGAATTCAGCGGCGGATGAAGTGATCAAGGGGTTGTTCAAGGCCTACATCACCCCGATCCCCACCGACAGCACCTGCGAGCTTCTGCTGGATCAGTTGGAGGAGTACAAGCTCTTGGCGGACTTCCGCAGCGGGGAGGAGTTCTACAACTGGCTGGAGTCTCAGGGGCAGTCTGTCGATGAGGCACTCAAGTCTGCAGTGGGAACTTCATCGAGTGTTTTTAATGTGACGTCA
>JAYXVV010000129.1:0-26308 GCA_036021505.1 Myxococcota bacterium
CAGTACGGCAACCAAGGCCAAGGTCAGAACCAGGGCGGAGGCCAGTACGGCAACCAAGGCCAAGGTCAGAACCAGGGCGGCGGTCAGTACGGCAACCAAGGCCAGGGTCAGAACCAGGGCGGCGGTCAGCACGGCAGCCAAGGCCAGGGTCAAAACCAGGGCGGCGGTCAGCACGGCAGCCAAGGCCAGGGTCAAAACCATGGCGGCGGTCAGCACGGCAACCAGGGAGGGCCATCGACTCAGGGAGGACCTTCCTCCAACGGTGGCCAGAACTCCAGCTCCCAGGGCAACCAAGGCCAAGGGCAGAACGGACAAGGCCAGACCACGACGCCCTCGAGCAGTCAAGGGCAGGGTCAGAACGGCCAGAACACCAACAAGCCCGAGGGTCCGTACAGCACCCACGATTGATTCAGGCGGAAAGCCGAGCCAGGAGTGGCCCTCGAGGGACCTTTCTGACAGGATGGGGCGGTGAGTCAGTCCTTGTTCCAGAACCGCACTGAGTTCTTCCGCCTCGCCGGGCTTTGTGCCATCGCATTCTTCTGCATGCTGGGCTACGCCTGGGCACGCTCCCCGATCGAGTCGGTGTTCCTCGAAGATTGGGGCAAAGATCGGCTGCCGCTTGCTTGGATCGGTGTGGCACTTGGAGCCTTGGCGACGGTCTCGATGTGGGATCGCTTGGCGAGTCGACTGTCCTTGCCTCGGTTGATTTTCGCGCTCAGTGCAGGGTCGTGTGTGGGACTCGCCATTCTGCTGGGGGCTCGAGAAGCGGGAGTTCGTCAGGCTTCGTTCCTGGCCTACATTTTCAAAGACCTCTACATCGTCCTCTTGGTGGAGAGTTTCTACGCCTTCGCCAACGCGACCTACCCGCTGAAGACCGCGCGCTGGGCTTATGGGCTCTTCGGCGTCATGGCTTCTCTGGGCGGGCGCGTGGGCAACAAGTCGCTCGAGGAGTTGGCCTCGAGCATGGGCTCTGGACGCGTACCCTGGTTGGTGTTGCCAACATTTCTGGTTGTGTGCTTCTTCGTGGGCTGGATTTCTCGGGGGGCCTCCGAGTCGTTGAGGCTCAAAAAGGATCGGCCACCGGGCCTGATCGATGCCGTTCGAACGGTGCGCTCCAGCCGCTATTTGGTGTGGATGGTGGTGCTGATCGCCAGCATCCAGCTGGCCACCAATCTGATTGACTACGTGTACCAGGGTGCCCTCCAGGAGGTGTTTGTCCTGAAGGACGAGCGCACGGGGATCAGCGGCGACGTCTATGCATCCATCGACGACTTCACGCTCGCTCTGAACCTCAGTGCAGGGGTCATTCTTTCTCGAATGGGGGTCTCGCTCACCCTTCTCGCCATTCCTTTTTTGGTGGGGCTGAGCGCAGGTTTGAGTCTCCTGATTCCCGGTTTCTTTGTTCTGGCGATCTGCAAGGTCGCCAACAAGGCCTTCGATTACAGCATTTTTCGCGTGGCCAAAGAGGCCCTCTACCTACCGCTCGGGATTGAACAGAAGACCAAAGGCAAGGCGGTCGTGGATGTCCTGACCTACCGCTTGGCCAAGGGAGGCGCCTCCCTGCTGAGCTTTGTGCTGATTGTGCTTGGGTTGCAGCATGGAGCCATGGCTCTGGCGCTGCTGCTCATGGGGATCTGGCTCTATGCCACCGTCCGTGTCTTGCGGAAGTATCAACAACTCCTCGATGAGCAGGCCAAAGCTTGAGGCCTCATCTTGCTCGAGGGTGGTTAATGGAAAGCTGTGGAGGTCCTATGAGAGCTGTTCTGATGACGGTCTTGGCTGCGGGATGCGGTGGGGGAGAACTCAAGCCTCTGAGTGGATGCGATCCCTTGGACACCACGCTGTGCGCCCTCCCATTTCCGAGCAGCTATTTTCTCGCGGAGAACCCGGAAACCGTGACGGGCTACCAGGTGGCCTTCGGGGAGTCTTCGCTGCCGATCAACATCGACAACGTTCAGGTGAAGCCAAAGTACTGGAATGAAAAAGACGGCTTCTCGACCAACACCCCGGTGTTGGCGAGTTTCCCGCGGGTCGATGAGTCGCTTCTGATGAGCCACGAAGACTTGGACCTGTTTGAGTCCGACACCGTCACCACCATCCTCCTCAATGCAGAGACCGGAGAGCGCGTTCCTCACTTCGCGGAGCTCGACTACGCCTACCTCGATGAGATCATCGTGGTGCAGCCGGAGGACACTCTGCTGCACATCTACCCGGTGGTGCCCCTGGAGTTCGGCACCCGCTACATCGTGGCCTATCGGGGATTGAGCACCACCGAGGGGAGCGCCTTTGAACCGTCGGTTGCTTTTGCTGCACTCCGCGATGGCATCAAGACCAACCGGGAAGACGTGGAGAATCGGCGTGAGCACTTCGATGACGTGGTCTTCCCGGCACTCGAGGCCAATGGGGTGAGTCGAGACAGCCTGCAGCTTGCGTTCGACTTCGTCACGGTCTCTCGCGACAACAGCCTCTCGCGGATGGAGTGGATGCGCGACGATGCCATGGGGCGATTTGGTGAGACGGGGCCGGAGTACCTCATCACCCAGGTCGAGCCTGCGACAGTGGAAGAAAGCCTGGAGCGTTGTGCTGCTGGAGAGTCGATTGGACGAACACTCTATGGCGATATGACGGTGCCGCTGTACACCACGGAAGACGACGAGGCGGTCTTTCTTACCCGGGATGAGAGGGGACAGCCCTACTACAACGGCGACACCACAGCGGACTTCATGGTTCGTATTCCTTGCTCGTTGATCGAGGAGCCCAAACCGGCACCCATCCTGCAGTACGGTCACGGTCTGCTCGGATCCTATGGCGAAGCCCGAACCGGCTACCTGTCGGATCTTGCGGATCGGGAGGGCTACATCGTTGTGGCGACCGACTGGAAGGGGATGAGCGACAAGGATCGAGGACACATCACCCTGATGGTCGCCAACGATACGTCGGATTTTGCCTTTCTTCCCGAGCGGAGCCTGCAGGGGTTCATTGAGTTTATGGCGGTCCTGGATGTGGCCATGAAAGGGCTTCCAAACGACGACCTTCTGACGTTCGAAGGCATCAATATCGTGGATCCCGAGCGCCGCTACTACTACGGAAATTCCCAGGGGGGCATCCTGGGAGGGGCCTATCTGGCGCTCTCCAAGCAGTTGGACCGGGGGGTTCTCGGTGTGGGCGGGGCGCCCTATTCGATTCTGCTCCCCCGATCGGCCGATTTTCAGCCCTTCTTTGACCTCATGACTGCCAAGTTCACGAATGCTCACGACATCGAGCTGGTGATGGCCCTGATGCAGCAGCTCTGGGATCCGGCGGAAGCCGGGGGCTGGCTCAAGGACATGAATGAGGCACCACCCGAGGGAATGGCGCCCAAGCAAGTCCTGCTTCAAGTGGCCATCGGCGATGCTCAGGTCACCACCTTGGGGGCCCATGTGATGGCTCGTGCCTACGGTGCAAAGACCCTCGAGCCTCAGACGCGTCCGATCTGGGGAGTGGAGGAAGTGTCAGGAAGCCACCCGGGATCGGTCATTGTGGAGTGGGAATATCCGGATGGCGCAACCGAGCCTTTCGAGAACATCCCGCCTGAATACGAACTCGATACCCATGAGTGCCCCCGTCGAGAGATCGCAGCGCAGGAGCAGATGGTCCGTTTTTTTGAGAGTGGGATCATTGAGCAGACCTGCGAAGGCCGCTGTGTTGGGCAGCGCGCAGGACTCTGCGATTGATTCGTGACGACGGTGGATCTGCTACGGTGGTGACTCCTCAAAGTCACCGGGGAATCAAGGAGATTCGAATGAAAGGATTTGTTGGATTGGCGGTTGTCGCTCTGATGGGCGCCCTGTTTACCGGCTGCGGAAAGGCCTCATGCGACGAGGCGAAGGCTGCATCGGATATGGCTGAGTGCGGTCTAGACAGCGACTGCATGCAGAAAATCGCGAAAAAGTACGAGCACTGCGCTGAGTAATTTTCGCAGTCCAGATGTTCTCAAGGGGCCTCCTATCTGGGGGCCTCTTTTTTACTGCCCGTAGGCTGCACCCAGTCGCTCTCGCAGGTGGGTGACAAGGTCCGTGACATGGTCCCGCTCGCCCACAGCGTCGCGCACCAGTACTGGAGCATCTTCCATGTGACCGCGTGTGTGGATTCGCTCCCGCAGCCACTCCAAGATCGTGGAGAAATCTCCCTGTTCGACATCGGTCCACATGGTGGGGAGATCTTCTTGGATCTTGGCGCCCATGGAGGCGGCATAGAGGTTGCCCAGGGAGTAGGACGGGAAGTAGCCGAACGCTCCTCCGCTCCAGTGCATGTCCTGCAGAACCCCGTCGGTAGCCCGCTGGGGCCGAACCCCCACGATCTCTTGGTACTTGTCTGCCCAGGCCTCTCCCGCATCCGCAACGCTCAGATCCCCGTCGATGAGCGCCTGTTCGAGCTGGAAGCGCACAATGATGTGGAGGTTGTAGGTGGTCTCGTCGGCCTGGATTCGGATGAGGGAGCGCTCAACACGATTGCAGGCTGCATAGAGCGCGATGGGATCCACCGACCGACCGAGATGGTGTTCAATGCGTCCGGCAAGCCACGTGCAGAAAGGCTGCGAGCGGCCGATGAAATTCTCCCAGAACCGGCTCTGAGACTCGTGGAGACCGAGACTTGCTGCCTCGCCCACACCGGTTGAGAACCAGTCGTTGGGCAGACCCTGCTCGTAGAGTCCGTGTCCCGTTTCATGGATGGTTCCACCGAGTCCATTGATGAGGTCTTCCTCGTAGTAGTGGGTCGTCAGGCGAACGTCTTGGGGGGCCATCTTGATGGTGAAGGGGTGCTGAGCCTCATCCAGCCGGCCCTCTTGGAGGTTGAAGCCCAGGCTTGCGACCACGTCCTCGGAGAGGCTTCTCTGGCCAGCAACATTCCAGGGCCCCACGAGAGGTGCTGGTGCTGGTTTTCCAGCGAGTTCATGGAGAAGCAGGTTGATTTCGCTGGCCATTCGCTCAAAAACCGGAGTCAGCCAACCGGCGGTAACACCCGGGTCGAACTTCTCGAGCAGCACATCGTAGCCGCAGGCCTCGTTGGTCCGGAGGCAGGCGATCTTCTCCTTGGTCAGGTCAACCAGATTCTGGAGGGCGGGCGCGAAGACACCGTAGTCTTCCGCCTCGCGGGCAGCCATCCAGCTGGTGAAGCCGTCCGTTTCTGCTTTGGCGAAAGCGGAAACGAGGTCGAGCGGCAGGCGCACGGCTCTTGCTCGCTCACGCCTCAGGTTGCGCAGGCTGGCGGTCTGAAAGGAATTGAGTTCGGCTCCCTCGAGCGTAGTGAGCCATTCGCCGACCTCGGGTGCCGAGAAGCGCTCGTGGGTCAGCTTGGCCATGCTGGCGTTCTGAGAGCCTCGCATCGCCGACCCCCCCGGGGGCATGTAGGTCTGCTGGTCCCAGTGCAAGAGTGCTTGGGTGCCATGGAGGAGTCCGATTTCTTGCATCCGCTCCGTTAGTGCGTTCCAGGCCGATTCTTGCTGTTTGTTCATGAGGTTCCTCCGGTACAGGACCGATTAACTTCTTCGGCATGAAGCAGTCGCCCCTTGTTCTCACAATCGCCGGACACGACCCGGGTGGTCGTGCTGGATTGACTCGCGACCGCGAGGTTCTGGAGTCTTTGGGGTGTCGCGTTGAGGGGGTCCGAACGGCTCGAACAGCCCAAGATCCCCATCAGCCTCTGGCTGTGTGGCCGGAGGAGGCGGCTGTTGTGGGAGAGCGCATTGAGCAGGCTCTGCAGCGAGGATCCGTTGCCGCCGTCAAGATCGGAATGTTGGCCACAGCGGAGATCGCTTCTGAGGTCCGTCGGCGTCTGGTGGCCTTTGAAGGACCCGTGGTGTTGGATCCCGTCTTGACCTCGAGTGCGGGACTCTGCTTGCTTGAGGAGAATGCGTATGCAGCCCTCACGAGTCTCGCCGCAAACTGCACTTTGGTGACCCCCAATCTGCCCGAGCTTGAGCGGCTTGGAGGGCAAGTCTGGCTTGATGGTCTGGGAACAACGGTGCTGGTCAAGGGCGGACACGCCAACGAGGACATGGTGGAGGATTGCTTGCTGGGTCCGAATGGGACGACTGCGACCTTTCGCCATCCACGCATGCGGGGGCACTCACCGAGGGGTACGGGCTGTGCCTTGTCGAGTGCGGTGGCCGGATTCTTGGCTCAGGGGCTCCCGCTGTCGGATGCCGTCGCCTCTGGGATTGCTTGGTTGCAGGAGCATCTCTTTCGCTCCCACGAGGACTGAGAGGTGTGTTCATTGCACTCGCGGGCGGCTTACGAGTGCTCAGAGAGGTGGAACAGGCTAAAGTTCCCGAGCTTTTGGAGGCCCCAATGAAGCTGAAGGGACGCGTACTTCACCTCTTTGACCAGCCAGAACTCATCCGAGCCCAGCTCGAGGGGGGTGCTGCAGCGGATCACGACGCCTATCACTACGGCGTGAACACGGACGCGATGATTTCAGGTCGTGCCTGCACGCTGGGCTACACGCCGGAGGTTCTGGGACCCTACTTCCTGGAAAACTTCCTGGAGGTGGTTCAGAAAGATGGGGTCCGCGAGGGGGGCTTCCAGGTGGTTGTAGGCGGCGATGCCTATGGATCCGGCTCCTCACGAGAGGTGGCTGTGGTGGCCCACGTGGGTGCTGGCATCGAGCTGGTTGTCGCCGATTCCTTTCAGCGGATTTTTCAGGAGAACATGGTCTACTCGGGCATGCCCTTCACCACCGATCGCGGGGTGCTGGACCGTCTCGAAGCAGGCGAGGACGTCGACGTAAACAGCTTCTTCTCGGAGCTTCCCCCTTTCTTCCGAGCAGTCGCCGAGAGCGGCGGGTTGATGCGCTACGGCAGCGCCCTTCTTGCAGGAGACATCCAGCCCACCTACGCGGTGGAGCGGGATGCGCGGCCCATGAATTCGGTGGAGAAGATCATCGCTGCCAAAGCGTGGCGCGGCGAGGGTGATGCCTTGGGAATTGCTTCGGTGGCTCCTGGAGAGCAGGTGCTCTGCCGCACGGGCTTCCGAGGCATGCACGAGTACACCGCCGGCATGGTGGTGGACCTCTACCAGCAGGAATGGAGTGGTGACGCCATGTTCCGTCCGGAGAAGATTGCAGCGTTTGAGGATCACTTTGTGCTGATTTCTCATGATGCAGTCCCGGATTCGGTCAAGTCGACCCGCCTGGAGCCGGCGATGCGCCTCACGGAGGAGATGGTGGAGGCCTGTGAGCAGAACGGAATTCGCCTCCATGGTCCAGGGCGAAGCCACGATCCCGGTGTGTGCCACCGAATTGTGGTGGAGGACTACGGGGAGCCCGGCGACATCATCGTACTCACCGACTCCCACACACCCACAGCGGGTGTCTTGAACGCCTTTGCCTTTGGAGTGGGCTCCACGGCAATGGCTTTTGCCCTTCGAACTGGCATGATTCCGGTGACGGTGCCGAAGGTCGTCCGCATTGAAGTGACGGGAAGCCCCAAGGGTGTGCTGTCTCCCAAAGATCTGATCCTGCATCTCATTGGAGACCCTTACTTCCGAGAAGAGCACTGGCGCAGCTCAGCGACAGACACGTGTGTGGTGGAATTTGGTGGTCCGGGCTTGGTGCACTGGAATGTGGACGAGCTCAGCGTGCTGACCAACATGACCGTCGAGGGCGGTCTGATGACAGGAATTGTTGAACCGTGTCAGCCCATCCTCGATTTTCTCAAGGAACGTCGTGGCAAGGACTTCAGTGACCAGCTGGTCGCTCCCGATCCCGGGGCTGAGTACGCTCGAGTCATTGAAGTGAACTTGGATGATGTGCCGCTTACGGTGGCGACTCCTGGGGATTCTCGCAACCGAGCCCCGCTCGCGGCCCACACCGAGGTGGACATCCACAATGTGGTCATTGCCTCCTGCACGGGGGCCTCGCTCTCCGACCTCCGCGCGGCTGCAGAGGTGCTGGAGAAAGGGTCGATTCGCGACGGGGTTCGTCTGACAGTGACGCCATCCTCGACGGATGTCGCTTCTGCTGCGGAAGCGGAAGGCCTGCTGACCCTGTTTCGCGACAAGGGTGCCGTGGTGACCAACCCGGGCTGCGGTTCCTGCATCGGAAACGGTCCCGGAGTCCCGCTGGATGGGGAGACCACCGCTTCGACCACCAACCGCAATTTTGCCCGCCGAATGGGCGGACCTGGACCGGTCTACCTGGTGAGTCCCGCAGTGGCAGCAGCTTCAGCGCTCACGGGCCGCCTCACCGATCCCCGAAGCCTCTGAGGACACGGCTCGCTCGCGTGACCGCGTAGGCGGATGAACCCGGCGCTACAGGTAGTCGAAGAAGCCGATCATGAAGTCGTCGCCGCTTCGGATACCCAAGGCGAGCCGTCCGTCGTTGGTGCTCGCAATCGCGCACTCGTCCACAACCACCCCCGGCGTCAGCGAGACCTCCTCGAGGCTCTCATTCGAATCGATGTCGGCATAGAGCAGGTGCAGATCCCCGTTGTTGGCCACGGTGCAGACGGCCGATCCGGCTGTTGGCGTCAGCGCGACGTCCAGATCGGCAACTTCGGAGGCCATGGTCTTGGTGGCGAGTCCGCTGCTTCCGTTGAAGATCTGGAGGTAGTGTTTTCCCGTTTTGGTGTAAGCCAGGGCGGCGGTGTACTCACTCGAGCTTCGTGCCACCTCGATATCACCGACAATCATCTCGATGAAGTACTGGTAGATCATGAACATCTGGGTGTTCGTGAAGTAGGCGGCGTAGTTCAGAAGTTGGGTGCTTGAGTTGGCGAGGTAGTAGGCGTAGCTGCCGTCGTTGTACTCGCAGACATCGCTTGGCCAGGGCTCCGTGGTCTCATACACCCCGCTTGCGTTGATGTACTGCGTGACGGTCGCTTGCAGGACCTTAAGCCCAGCATTGCCCAGGCCACAGGCCACCGTCGTGAGGCTTCCGTTCGTCGAGTAACCCAGTTGGATGTCGCTCCATGTGGCGTTGGTCGTGGTCGTGGTCTCGTAGGTGTCTCGACTGCCGTTTCCGCGATCGACGAATTCCAGCCTCAGCCGTCTCTCCGCACCGTTGACGCCACCTGTGGCGACAACCCAGTAGTCTTGAGTGGCGACGAAATCGAACTTCTCGGTGAAGGTGACTCCGTTCGTGCCGGTGCCGAAGCTCAAGGCGTCTGTCTCGCCGAGCAGGGGATCCTGGGCATCGAACTCGAGGATCATGCCCCCGTCGTAGCTGAGTCCGGAACCGTCGTCGTACTCCTCCGCGATCCAGGTCAAGTAGAAGGCGTCGCCATCTGCCCGCAGACGGGGTCCGTAGGCATCGAGAGACCCGCGGTTGTCGATGCTCTGGAAGCCGAAGGTGTCGTCGCCGCCGTCGCAGTCGTAGTCTTCGCTGTCATTGATGACCTCAATGGCATCGGGGTACGCATTGGGGTTGGTGTCCAGGCAGTCGGTTCCCACGAGTGCATCGTAGTCCCCTTCGGTGTCGGGTTCGCAGAAACAGGCGAATTCCGTGGTGCCGTATCCGTCACCGTCTCCGTCGTAGAAGTAGTTGGTGCACCCCTCCGCATCTTGTTCGTTGGCTTCGGAGTCGCAGTCGTCGTCGTAGTCGGTGCTGCAGCGTTCGGTACTGCCGGGATAGGCCAGCGCGTCCTCATCGTTGCAGTCGTCCGAGTTGGTCGTGTAGCCCTCCTCGGGTTGTGTGCAGGCCTGAATCGGTTCGTCGAGGTTGCCATAGCCGTCCCCATCGCTGTCGGCGTAGAAGGTGCTCTCTCCTTCAGCCCCCGCCTCATCAATGGCTTGATCGCAGTTGTTGTCGATCCCGTCGCAGATCTCCGGGGCATTCGGGTAGATGGTCTCATCCGTGTCATCGCAGTCGTTTTCGATGCCGAAGGAGTCGCCGTCGCGGTCGTCATCCGGGGTCTCTCCGTCACAGTCGTTGTCGACGCCGTCGTAGGGGATCTCCTCCTCACCCGGGTTGATGTCCCGGTCCCCATCGTTGCAGTCTACACCGCCGTATTCGAGTGCGATGTAGCCGTCTTGATCGACGTCCGAGAGTTCATTTCTGCGCTCGTCAATGTCTCCGCCTACACAGGCGGAGAGGCCAAAAACTGCCACGGTCCATACGATACGGCTCATCTGCTCCTCCGACTTACCAAGACCAGTGTAGCCCAATCCCGGGGCTGCCATCATGGAGGAAGATTGGACCTGCAATCAACGCTCCGACGCCAACCCCTGCTGTGATCCCACCGGCAGTAAAAAGCAGGTTGGCCTTGTTTTTTAGAGGTTCAAGCTCGTTGGGATCGGTTGCATTGTCGTAGTCGGATTTGGCCTTTGCCCCGAGGGCAATCAGAACCCCGCCTGTGACTGCAGCGACGCTGCCCCCAATCAAGACCCAGTGCTTGGCCTCCAGGCTTGCACCGCCCTCCCCAAAGCTTTCTGTCTGGAAGGACTCGGCTCCCGGACCGACGGGAATGGCGCGTGCTTCACCCGATTCCACGCGAATGATTCGGTTCTGCATCTCCCCACCCGTGGCTTTCCACTGGAGAAAATGCTGTCCGACGGTGACGTCGACGGCAACGCCAACGGGTACAGTCTTTCCGTCGAGCCAAACCTCGGCATCCCCCGAGAGTTGAAGCTGCCCCGGAGGCGCAGCAATGACCGACTGACGGATGGCCTCGTGGGTTTCCTCGGCCTCCTTGCCCAGAATGGGGTTGAGGCTCGCCATGGGGGACACGCTAGCCGAGAAGCCAAAGGCCTCCCAAGCGGCTTGCTCGTTGTCTTGGAAGAGGTGCACGGCTCCAGAGAAGTGGTAGAGCTGGGTCAACACCAGGTTGTTGACCGGTTCGGGCTGGCACATGAGGTCTCGGCGCGCCTGCTCGGTCACAGCGGCCGCTTTGTCGAGCTCCGCCTCGTCGAGCGCGATGGAAATTTCGGTGACGGAGTCCATGAGGCTCCTGCACTCGTCTTGTGCGAGAGCGGTGGAACTTAGACCGAAGGCGACCAGGCCCGTGTAGAGTGACTTCATCGAATTCTCTGCTCCGCTTGGAAGTACTTCCAAGATGATTTGCCAGTAGGACTTACCACGATCTGCTGACGGATCGAGTGCTCTCCATCTTGAAACAACAAGGTGTGAGTACCCGGCTCGATCATGTGACTCTGAATCGGTGTTTTTCCGATGTTGATTCCATTGAGCAAGACGGGGATTCCGAAAGGTTGCGAGTTGAACTTTACTGAAACAGGCTCAGCAGCAGGTGGGGGCTCGGGCGTTGGCGGGGGGCTTGGAAGCACGGCGGGTTTCGAGATCGCTGCCTCTGGCAGTGCCGGCGCCTCTGCGACAGGGTCGGGCGCCGGTGGAGTCTCCAGGACCACTTCCTCCACCTCATCCGCAGTCACAGGCTCTTCGATTTCAGGTGGCTGAGGCTCGGTTCGTGTTTGGATCGTTTCGTTTGCTTGGTCAGGAGCAACCGGTTCCTCTTTCGTGGCGTTCACCAAGTAAGCCACCGCGATGGCTGCCAACAGGAGAGCCACGAGGATGAGTCGGTCTCGAAAGACGGCAAGGGATCGCGGTTTGGTCGCCACAGAAGCGATGGCCTCACGGGCCTCTTGAAGCTCGACTTCACTGAGGGCCTGGGTCGCATCGTCGAGTTGGTCCATCAAGTCGTTGCGGTCCACGGCAGAGGTGCTCACGTCCTCGAACAGCACCTGCCCAATCAGCTCTCCAGTTTCATCCTCGCTGTCGTCGGGCCGTTGAATTTTAGGAAGGGCCTCTGGCGCCCAACTCAGCAAGGAGACACCGGGTGCAGCGTGCTCCAGATCGCGGCAGCGCTCCAACACCTGTCGAGCGCTGGGCCGGAGCCGTGGGTCAAACGCCAGCATGGAACGCAGGAGGTCCCGAGTGCCCTCCGAGGCGTCCTCATAAGGGCCCCAGTCAATGTCCTGAAAGCGTGTCTCGATCTGCTGTTCATGGGCTTCCGGGCTGTCGCCTGCCCAGCCAAATCGACGTCTTGCAAGGCTTTCATAGAAGGTCACGCCGAGTGAGTAGACATCGCTCGCCGTCGATGCGCCCTTGCCCGCCATGAGCTCGGGAGACATGTAAGGCAGCGACCCCAGTTGGTACTCGGTGGTCGTGGCCTCGCGGTCCATGTGCTCTGAACGAGCGATACCGAAGTCCAAGACCTTGACTTCACCGTCAGGTGTGATTCGGACGTTGCCAGGTTTGATGTCTCGGTGCAAGACCTGCAGCGGTTTGCCGGTCACGGTGGACGGGCGGTTGTAGGCGGCGTCGAGAGCGTCAGCGATGTGCCCGATGATGGTGAGGTTGACCCGAGGAGGGATGGGCTCAGCGAAGCGCTTGGGGTGGATGATCCAGCTCTGATTCACCCCAGGGATGAACTCCATCACCACCGCGGTGCGACCCGCCAGCGTGATGAGGTCGTCCGCTTGAACGATGGACCGGTGGCGCAGCATGCCCAGGAGTCTTGCTTCATCGCGCATGCGCTGAGCGGTTCCTTGTTGCCCCTGGATGTCGTCCCGAAGCAGCTTGATGGCCACAGTCTTGGTGAAGCCTGTCGGAGTGCTCAGTTCCGTGAGGTACACCTCGCCAAATCCGCCTTTCCCAATGCGCTTGATCAGTCGGAATCGACGTCCTGTCGGACTCTGGTTCTCGTTGCTTTCCACAAGAACGAGAGTCTACCTCTTTCGGTGGAAGAACGGGGGTCAAAAGGCGCTGGTGCCGACAATCATCGACCCTTAAGGACTATGGGTAGGCAGGAGACGACATGGTGTTTTCAATGGCAGTCTTAGGAACGGCGATGGCGGTGGAGGTTCCTCACGAGCGCTTTTCACTCGACAATGGCTTGGACGTCATTCTGATCGAGGACCACCGACTTCCTCAGGTCGTGGTGGATGTCTGGTACGGCGTCGGGTCCTTTGATGACCCCCCAGAGGCATCGGGCTTTGCCCATCTTTTTGAACACTTGATGTTCAAAGGAACGGAGGTGGTACCTGCATTTGACCCCTTGATGGAGGCCAACGGGGGGGCCAACAACGCTACGACCGGGAATGATCGCACCAACTATTTCAGCTGGGGAAGCTCCAACATCCTCGAGCTCCTGCTCTTTCTCGAGGCGGATCGGATGACAGGTCTCCAGATCACTCAAGAGAAGTTGGACATGGAGCGTGAGGTGGTTCGGAATGAACTGCGCCAAAACTACGAGGATTCGCCTTACGGTGGGGTCTGGTTGGCGCTTCCGGAGATGCTCTTTCCTCCGGAGCATCCCTACAGCCTCGAGGGAATCGGAAGCCATGAGGATTTGATGAACGCCAGCCTCGAGCATGTGCAGAATTTTTATGCGAGCTGGTATGCACCCAACAACGCTCGCTTGGCGGTTGCTGGTGATTTTGAATCCGAGGTGCTCCGGCCTCGGATTGAGGAACTCTTTGGCTCCCTCCAGCCTGCAATCGTGCCTTCCCATACTGCGGTCTCCGAGGTGAGAGAGGTTCAGCAGAGACGGCAGATCTTGGAGGATCAGGTCCCCTCTCCAGCTTTGGTGATGGCCTGGCACAGCCCGAGCTATTTTTCCCAAGGGGATGCCGAATTGGATGTTCTCGCCAACATTCTTGCGGGGCACGCCGCTGCTCGGCTTGACGCGCGTTTGGTGTATGGCGAGGGACAGGCGCTGCAGACATGGGTCGGTCAGCTCTCTGCCAAGAGAGGGTCGACTTTTCTGGTTTGGATCCAGGCTGAGCCGGGTGCAGACCTGAGTGCCATCGAGGCCGTTGTGGCCGAGGAGATTGCTGGGATTGCAGGAGAAAATCCGGCCACTGAGGATGAACTGGCAATTGCTCTCAACAACCGAGAGATGAGTTTTTTGACCAACCTGGAGGGGCTTCTTGAGCGGGCAGAGGCACTGCAGAGCTACGCGTTCTACGTCGGAGACAACTACGGGCCGGCCCAGGACATTGAGCGCTACAAAGGCGTCACAGCGGAGAGTTTGAAGGCGGTAATTGAAGAGTGGCTGAGTCCCGACAATGTGGCGGTCATTGAGGTGCATCCCAAAGAGGCAGCACAAGCCGATGAGGAGAGTGAACCATGATTGTGTCGCTTCTCTTGGCCTGCGCCACAGTGCAGGAGCCAGCACCGGAGCCCTCGGTCAGCCCGATTCCACAACCGGGTCCGACACCGGAATGGACCGCACCGGCTCCCCAGGTCAGCGACCTGGACAATGGGGCAAAGCTCTGGGTCCTGCCCGACAGCGATCTTCCGCTAATTTCGCTCCGAATCGTGTTTCCCGGCGGTGCCGCAACCGATCCAGAGGGAGCAGCAGGTGCGGCTTACATGGCGGGTCTTCTGATGGAGGAGGGTGCAGGAGAGCGCGGCTCGATGGAGATGACCCGCTCTTTTGAGAGGCTTGCGGCATCGGCCAGCATTGACGTGGAGATGCAGGCAGTCATTGCATCGCTGGATGTGGCTGCGGATCGCTTTGACGAGGCCTATCAATTGATGGTGGATCAGCTTCTGCGTCCACTGCTTCAGCGGGAGGATTTCGAGCGCATCCAGTACCAGCAGATTCTGAGTCTGGAAGAGGCTCGTGAAGATGGACCGCAACTTGCCCGAGAGGTGGCCCACCAGCTTTATTTTGGGAACTCGCCTTATGGACGACCTGTGATGGGCACGCCGGATGGCATCCGCGCCCTCAGCTATGAGGCCACCAAAGACGCCTACCTGCGGCTGATTCGACCGGGTGGAGCCACCTTTGTCGTGACCGGTGATGTGGCTCCTGAGTCCATCGCTGAGCGGCTCTTGACTCCTCTGGAGGGATGGACGGGCGAGCTTGATTCGAATCTGGAGTTGCCTGCTCCGAGGACTGCTGGCGGACTCTACGTTGTCAGTGATCCCGGGGCGTCTCAGACCGCGATTCGCGTGGTGGGTCACGGTCCCAAGGCAGGACATGTCGACCGTCTCGCTGCAAGTGCCGCAGCGGTCGTCATCGGCGGTTCGTTCACCTCGCGCCTGAACTACCTGCTGAGGGAGAAGAAGGGCTACACCTACGGAGCATGGGCACAGTTCAACAGCGAGCGGGACTTTGGGGTCTTCTCTGGGGCCAGCAATGTCCGAGCAGATGCAACCGTCGCGGCTCTTCAGGACATGCTCGGAGTTTTTGAGTCCGCCGGAGAGGGTTTTGATGCCGAGGATGTGCAGAAAGCCCATTCTCAGTCCTTCACCGACGAGGTCGGGGCGGCCGCCACCCGCAGCGATCTCGCGGATGTGTTTGCGGAGCGTGCAGGCGACGGTCTTCGGCCGGATGGCTGGGCGAAAGAGCTGGAACTGACCATGTCGGCTTCGGCTTCGGACATGCAGGCGCTCGGAGGGCGATTCATGGCGCCTGAGACTCTGACCATTGTGCTCGCCGGTGATCTGGATACCCTGCTTCCCGCATTGGATGGCGCGGATCTGACGCCCTTTGGGGAATACACGGTAGTAGAGCCCCTTCCGTAGCGATCCCATGGCCATTCGCTACAACGACGACGAGAAGCGCCTCACCCTCAGCGTGAAGGATGTTCTTCTGCGGGCTGAACCCCGAGGCGATCTTCGGCTCTCTTCGGTGAGTTCAGCGGCTCGACTCGCAATTGGTCGAGCGGTCCATGCAGATGAGCAAGCCGCACGCTTGGATGAAGAATCCAGTTACGACGCCGAGGTTTCGGTGAAGTTCAGCGTTCTGGCAGGTGGCTGGGAGTGCACAGTGAAGGGGCGCATGGATGGTTTGATGGTGTCGGAAGACGCCACTCTGGTGGAAGAAATCAAGTCCACCTTGCTGCCATCTGAGGTGATTGAGCAGAGGACGGCGGAGGACTGGCCGGAGTGGGCGGGCCAGGTGGCCCTCTATGTGTGGCTCCTCGAGTCGACGGGTCGAGGTCCTGCCTCGGGCCAGCTTGTGGTGGTATCCATTGCGGATGGGGCTCGGGTAATTGTGCCCGTTCCCGTCGATTTGGCAGCCATTGAGAGGCAGGTCACCGAGCGGTTGGAGGCCCTCGTCGAGGAACGCGAGGCATGGCTTGCGTGGAGAAACACGCGCGCCAGCGCAAAGGTACCCTTTGCCCACGACACCTTTCGCCAAGGGCAGGAGGAGGTCGCAAGAGAAGCGCATGAGGCCGTTGAGCAGTCGAGGCAGTTGCTTCTCTCCGCGCCAACAGGCACCGGAAAGACCGCAGCTGTTCTCCAGGGTGTGCTTCGAGCAGCGTCGCGTCGGGGTTTGCGGGTCTTTTTTGCCACGGCCAAAGGAACCCAGCGGGAGATGGTTGAGCGCACGTTGCAGCAGATGGTGCAACGAGAAATGCCTCTGCGGGCAGTCTCCCTCACGGCTCGGGAGAAGATGTGTCTGAACGAGGAAGTGGACTGCCGTGCAGAGGCTTGTCGGTTTGCTGAAGGGCATTTTGATCGGCTAGCAGAGGGCAAGGTGGTCCGAAACAGCTGGAACGATTCAGTTCTTTCGACGAACACTGTTCGCGAAATCGGGGAGACCCGGCGGCTCTGTCCGCATGCCTTGGGAGCGGATTTGGCTGCTGGAGCCGATGTGGTGGTTGGCGACTACAATTATGTCTTTGATCCCCGGATGAACGCAGGATGGTTTTCGCAGAGTGCCGAGGACTGGGTCGTGGTTGTGGATGAAGCCCACAATCTGGTTGAGAGAGCCCGAAGCTACGGTTCTCCACGGTTGGACGCCCGTCTCGCCCACGAGGCCGAGTACTGGCTTGCGGAACAAATCGGAGAGGGGAGCGGGATTCATGGCGCCTTCTGCAACCGTCTTGCACGCCTGATTGAGGACGCTTGGGTGGATCCAGACCTTGAAAAAGAAGGGGAGTGGGAGACGGAGTTTCAGGAGCAGGAACTCCTGGATTTGATTCGTGAGGCCGAGGAGTTGGGAATTCACTACGCCCTTCTCTCGGGTCAAAGAAAGACTGCAGAGGATCCTTACCTGGAGCTTCTTCAGGGCCTGCAGCGCTTTATGAATGTCTTTCGAAACTCTGGAGAGGAAACCCTCAGGCTCTACGGCTACTCGGAAGAGGAGGGAAGTTGGATTCGGATGCTGTGTCTGGATCCCTCGGTTCTCTTGCGTGAGCGTTTGGACTCCCTCTTTGGGCTCGTGCTGATGTCTGCGACGCTGCGGCCCGCCCAGTACCATCAAGATCTTCTGGGCCTGAATCCCGATCGGGTCAGAATTGCGGAATTCGATTCCGGTTTTCCGTCGGAGAACCGTGGGGTGTATCTGGCCACTCGAGTTTCCACTGCGTGGAAAGATCGGGAGGCTCACCGCGAGCGGACAGGAGAGCTTCTGCGGCGCATTGTAGAGGCTTCTCCGGGCCACACAGCCATCTACTATTCTTCCTACGGCATGCTGAAGTCGCTCGCTCCACTCTGTGAAACCCAACATGTTCGAGACCTTCTTCAGAGTCCTCAGATGTCCGAGTCGGAGCGTGAGCAGGTGCGGGGCATCTTGGAGTCCTCACAAGAAAAAGTGGTTCTCCATGCGGTGCTTGGCGGGGTGTTCTCGGAAGGGGTGGATCTGCCGAGAGGCTGCCTGAAGACGGTGGTCGTGGTCGGACCTGGACTTCCCGCTGTGGGCGTGGAGCGGGATCGGATTCGAGCGTGGTGCGAGGAACGCTATGGGGAGGGGTTCCAGTACGGATTCCTGGTGCCAGGAATGTCCAAGGTGATCCAAGCCGCAGGTCGAGTGGTGCGTTCCCAAGAGGATTGTGGTGCGGTGGTTTTGGTGGGTCGGCGCTTCGGGTGGAGAGAGTACCGCCAACTTCTTCCTTCCGAGTGGTCGGTTGAGCGTGTGGAGGATCCCGCAGAATCTGTGCGTGAATTTTGGGCAGATCGAGATGCACCGGATCTCCTGGGTTAGGCCACAAGTAGGAGCGAATGCGGCTTGGACATTCAAGAACTCAGGAAACACCGGCAGAGATTCGAACGGCTTGAGGAAGACCTCTTGCGTGGGGTGTTGGAGGAGCAGGATGCGTTTCCCAAGCGAGCCGTCGATGCCCTGCGGTATGTGATCAATTTCGCGAAGCTGACCTGCGTGACCGCACGAGAAACGGGGGAAGACGTCGACCTCATGCGGGGGCTTGGTACGCATTCGTGGAAGGTGGCCAACAAGCTGGAATCCCGCATGGAGAATGGGTTGGACATTCCCGGGCTTCTGGATGTGCTCCCGGAGCTGAGCATGGACACACGAGAACTTCGTGAGAAGCTGGTGGAGTCCACGGCTCTCACCCGTGAAGATCTGGATCTCGAGATCGGACACCGCAAGATGGTGCTCGCACTGGGCGGCGGTGGAGGCAGCGGCTACGGCTATGGCGGTCTGTTCACGCTCCTGGATCGGCATCAACTCAATCCGTCTTTGATCTGTGGAACCTCGATTGGGGCTCTGATCGGTTTGTATCGGGCTCGGCGTATCCGCCATGATGCTGCGGCCATGCTCGAGGCCTCAAAAACCCTGGCGTGGAACAAGGTCTTTTCCATCGGAAACGAGCCCTCTCGCTACGGGCTGCCAGCCCCCCTCCGCCTGCATCTTCGCAGAGCCATCGGACAGTTCTTCGAAAACGAGGACGGGCACACCATGACCCTCGCTGAGCTTCCAATTCCGATGCACATCGTGGTGACAGGGCTCAAGGTGGGAGCCCTCAAGCATGAGCTGGAATACTACGAGCACTTCCTGGATGACAGCGTCAATGCTGGACTCGTCAATCGGGTCAACAAGCTCTTCAAATTCAAGAATCTTGCTGCCGTAATGCGTGAGTTCGCTTCCGAGCCGGAGGCGCTGCAGGAGGTGGTGTTCGGACGTGACCCACTGACCATGGCTTCCGACTGCGTGGACGCAGCAGGGTTTTCAGCGGCGATTCCTGGGCTGATTCACTACGACATTCACCGCGACGATAAACGCATGCATGCCCTGCTTGCCGAGATCTACGGCAGCTATGGCATCACCCGCATGATTGAGGGGGGCATCGTCAACAATGTTCCCGCCGAGATTGGGTTTACCTCGGCAATGGAGGGGCGGATTGGAGGACATCGAAATGTCCACGTTCTGGCGGTGGATTGTTTCGCACCAAGGACCAGCAAGCCTCTCTTTCTTCCCATACAGCAGGTCGTTCGAAGCAACGTTCAGAAGGCCCGTCTCTTTGCGGACACATGGCTCTCGCTGAGTCGAACCCTGAGTCCATTGAACCTTGTCCCGAGTGCTGCGCAGATCTCCGAGGCGGGCCGCTGGTCGATGTCGGAGCTCGGTCAAGACATTGGGTACCTGGAGGCGCTCTTTACGCCGATCCCAAGCCTCGAGGATTAGCTGGCGGCCTCGGGTGCGGAGCGTGTCGCGGTGTTGGCCAAAAGGCTCGCAATGAAGAGCAGCACAGCGGCGCAAACAAAGGTCGAGATGACCGACACCACGTCAAAGAGAAACAGACCAATCGCAGGAGCAGTCGCTCTTGCAAGAGCCGAGAGGGATTGGTTGGTGCCCATGACAAAGCCCTGCTCGTCTCCACTGGAGCGCGTGGAGATGATGGCGTAGAGGCTTGGTTGCGTGATGGCGTAAAAGAAGGCCAGCAGGGCACAGATGCCTCCCAGCGGAGACAGCACCAGTTGGTCACCGCGAGGACCAACAAAGGCCAGGGCACCGATGCAGGCACCGACTCCAGGCAGCCCAATCCGCACAAGTGCCCCCTCACCAAATCGCTTGGTGAGTCTCCCAATCATGCCCCCCTGGACGATGATCATCACCACACCGATGACGCCCATGAGGCGACCAATGGCTTGCGCATCGAGGTTGTTGACGCGTTCTCCAAAGAGCGCAAAACTCGCCTCCATCATCGAGAACGCAAAGGTCATCACGAAGGTCAGCAGAATGCATGCCCCCACTGCGGGATGACGGAAGACCTGCATGAAGCTGGTGGGGTTGATCGGTCGTGGGCGCCGTTGGGAGGCAACCTGGGGATCGCGTGACTCGGGAAGAAGAAAAAAGGCGAGAACAAAGTTGAGGACTGAAAGTCCGCAGGCCACCCAGATGGGCGCAGCGTGTCCATGCACCGACAGTTCGCCACCGATCCAGGGCCCGAGTGTGAAACCCAAGCCGAAGGCCGCACCGATCATGCCCATGCCCTTGGCCCGGTTTTCCGGAGTGGTGATGTCGGCGATGTAGGCTTGGGCCGTGGAGATGTTGGCAGCGAATACGCCGTGGAGGCTCCGGAAGACGAAGAGCATCCAGAGGCTTGTGGCCGCGGCGAAACCGGCGAGCATCACAGCACCAAGTCCAATGGACATCAGGAGGATCGGTCGACGGCCATGGCGATCGGAGAGCGATCCCCAAAAGGGTGCAAAGAGAAACTGAGCCAGCGAGTAACATGCCATCAAGAACCCAATCTCGATGGCCGAGGCAGCAAATTGCGGCTCAAGGGCGTAGAAAGGCAGGAGCGGAATGACGATTCCGAAGCCGATGAGATCCATCAGGACTGTCAGGAAAATGGTCAGCTTTGCATTCATAGAAGCGGGGCTATCGCATCTCAAGAGGGCGGTCCACACCCGATGGGGTTAGAACGGAGCGGCTCAGGATGCCTTGGAGGTTGAAGATGGAACTGCAAACGATTCATGATCTTGCGGTAGAAGCGGCGAAAGAAGCCGGCGAGGCAATTCGGTCCTTCTACCAAGACGAGTACACGATTCGTGACAAGGGAGAGGACAACCCCTTGACGGACGCGGATCTTGCAGCGAATGAAATCTTGGAGGCCAAGCTTCGCGCCGCACTTCCGGAGGCCGGTTGGCTCTCGGAGGAGTCGGTCGATGACCGAAGCCGTCTGGATTGCCAAGATTGCTGGATTGTGGATCCCCTGGACGGTACGCGTGAGTTCACTCTCGGTGTGCCTGAGTTCTGTGTGTCAGTCGCTTTCGTGCGTGGCCAGGAGGCGGTCATTGGAGTCCTCTACAACCCGATAAAAGACGAACTGTTTTCGGGAATTGTGGGTCAGGGCGCTTGGCTAAACGGAAGACCGGTGACCGCCACCCAGCACGGTTCGCTGGACGGGGCGCGTGTTGTCTGTTCGAGAAGCGAGGCAAAGAAGGGGTGGTTTGATCCCTGGAAGGAGCAGCTCGATTTGAATCCCGTTGGATCGGTGGCTTACAAATTCGGCCTCGTGGCAGCGGGCAAGGCGGAGGCTACCTTCACCCCTCGACCCCGAAATGCTTGGGACATTGCAGGCGGGGTGGCGATTCTTCATGCAGCGGGTGGAAAGGCAAGCGACCGCTTCGGGCAGCCTTACCGGTTCAACACACCCACTCCGCTCAAAGACGGTGTCTGTGGCACCAATGGATGCGTCCACAGCGACGTCCTTGCCATCATGGAAGTTCAGGCAGCCTCTTAGTCGGCTCCGAGAAGCAAAACAATCTCCTCCGAGCCCTCAAAGCCCGCGGGCAGGGAGAAACGAGCCCCTGTTCTCCGGTAGCCCTCGGGGGTATGCCAGTAGAAATCAGCGGCAGTGGTGTCTACCTCGGAAGGGGTTGAACTCTCCGACGCAGTGTTCGAAAAGGCGTAGAGGACGCCGGAGTAGAAGGTCGAGTTGGTGCTGGAGGGATTTGCTCTCGGTGCTCCAACGTAGAAACGCGATGGAGAAGTGGAGGTCTCGGGAGAGACGCCTACCTGATAGCCGAGTCGAGCGCCTTTGAGGGCACTTGCGATCCTCAGGGAGGGCTCTGTGTCTCCTGCGAGGAGGTTCTCCCCTCGAAAGAGAAAGGCCGATCCGTCGCCCAAAGCGGAACCTGGAGCTCCGATGACAAGCTCGGCCAATCCGTCGCCATTCAAATCGCCGACGGCCAAGCTGCTCCCGAAATAGGCCTCGGCTTCTTCTCCGCGTATGGACCACAATGCAGACTCTGCAACGGTGCCGCTTTCCAGAGAAGCTCCACCGGGAATCAGGTGAACTGCGCCGGCCGCTTCATGCAAGGAGGAGTCTTCAAAGGGAGCCGCAAGAAGCAGGTCGGGAATGCCATCACCCGTGAGGTCATCCGTGCAATTGATGGCCCTTCCAAGCTGGGCTCCGCTCTCTCCGGAGGTGAGCTGAACGGAGATGGAGGCTGCAAGGATCTGAGCTTGAAGGTCCGGTACACGACTCGACTGCAGGAGGTAGACTCGGCCGGCTCGTGGGGCCAGAGAGGCATGATCGGGAGCAGCGATGACGCTTTCACTGAGGCCGTCTCCATCCAGATCGCCACAGCGCTCCACCGTCTCGCCAAAGTGATCACCGGCGTCTTCTCCTAAAATTCGAACCAAAGCATCTGCCGCGTTGATGTTCTCCTCAAAGCCTTGTCCAATGTCGGGAAACAGGTAGGCGGCTCCTGCGCCAATCCGACCGCCACCTCCTTGCTTGTTGGGGGCACCAACGAGGACGTCTCGACCTGTTCCTCGGGAGACATTGTCCAACAGGGCTACTGCTGCCCCAAATCGATCGCCCTCCTCTTCAGCCACCACGGTCCCGGACAGCCCGGGCGAGAGGTTGCCGGACTGAGGGAAGTTTTCCAGGGGGGCCCAGTGGAGGACATCGGCCTCAGGCATGCCGATCAGCAGGCCCTCCCCCAAAGGCTCCACGGACCAGTTTTGTCCCATCGAGGCATTGCCCTTCAGGTTGATGCCTTGTTCAATGGGATCGAGTTCCCCAGGTGGGAGCTCGGAGACACTCTGCAGACTGAGCAGGGTGTTTGGAAAATTGTCATCGCAGCCGGCACCTGTGCAGAAACCCGGGCAAGCGGGAAGGAGGCCAAAAGCCAGCAGCAGCATCGTTGGTTGGCTTAGTTGGAGTGGCCTTCGATGAGATACACGGCGCCGGCATCGGTCGCTCCTGTGCTCTCAAATCGGGCACCAATCAAGAAGTCATCGATGCCGTCGCCGTCCACATCGCCTCCTCCGGAGAGGGACCAGCCGGAGTTGTCACCCGCGGCCTCTCCCGAGAACACAGCATCGGCTGCACTTGCCGCAAGGGATCCCGGTGAGACGGGGCCGTAGAAGAGGTAGGATGCACCGCTGTCACTGCCGCCGTTGTCCGCATTGGGGGCGCCGATAAGAATGTCCATGTAGCCGTCGCTGTTGACGTCTCCAGCCCCGGCCACAGCGAGACCGAGCCCGTCTCCGTTGGAGTTGCCAGAAATGATGCTGTCCGCAGCATTGAGTCCGATGGTTCCGCTCAGAGGACCGTGGAAGAGGTAGGCGCGTCCTCGATCCGTACCGCCAGCATCTGCCCCGTGAGCGCCCACAAGCACGTCGACGTTGCCATCGCCATCGACATCGCCTACACCGCTGATGTTTCGTGCGTAGCCGTTGACCTCCGTTCCGGCGATCTTGACGTCCGCATATTGCAGGTTGAGGTAGCCCGAGACAGGACCCAAGATGATGTACGAGGCCCCTGCACCGTTGCCAACGTTGCCTTTGTTGTAGGTCGACCCGACCATGATGTCATCGTAGCCGTCTTGGTTGATGTCACCGATTCCAGCAACGCTTCCGCCTGCCAGGTCCGAGCCATCTTCGCCGAAGATGGTTGCCTCGGAGTCATGGAAGAGGTCGATGTTGCCGACAATGGGGCCCAGGACCAAATGAACTGCACCGGAGTCGGCGGCTTGGGTGCTGTTTTTGGGTGCGCCCACCAAGACATCCGAGTACCCGTCGCCATTGACGTCTCCTGCGCAAGCCACGGACCATCCCGCAGCCTCGTAGTCCGTGGAGCCCACAAGCATCGCGTCAGGCAAGGGAGTCGCTGAGGTCAGCGGGCTGTAGTACACCATCACCGCGCCAGCTCCGGCTCGGAGCTCATCGCTTCCCCACGATCCCACCAGGATGTCGTCACCCCCGTCTCCATCCACATCGCACGCGGCAACCGACCGCCCTGCAAAATCGGAGGCAGCCTCCCCGAGAATGGCTGCACTGGCGCTCGTCAGGCTGCTCGATCCGGATACCGGTCCGTACACCACGTACGCAGCACCCGATTTGGTTCCGTTGACGGTCGACTCGTTGGTTGCTCCCAAGAGCAAGTCATCGTATCCATCGGCGTTGAAGTCGCCTGAGTTGGAGACGCTGTAGCCGGTTTGGGCACTGGTTGAGAGCCCCAGGAACTGAGCCTGTGCGTTGTCGAGAGTCACCCGGTCGGTGGAACCACTGCAGTCGTTGTCGAGCCCGTCAAATACCTCGATGGCTCCCGGGTAGGCGGCGTTCGAGGAATCGTTGCAGTCGGAGTCATCGGTGACTGTACCCGAGGGCTGTTCACAGGAGGTTTGGCCTGTAGACGCATCCCCGAATCCATCCGCATCGGCGTCGGAATAGTAGGTGCCAGCATCCAGTGCAGCCGGTTCATCGACGCCATCAATGCAATTGTTGTCGATGCCATCGCAGGTCTCATCAGCCCCTGGATTGACCTCAGGATCCTCGTCGTCGCAGTCGCCTCCACAGACGGTATCGAATCCATCATTGTCGGCGTCTGTGGCCTCATCGAATTCCTCGTCGCAGTCGTTGTCCTCGCCGTCGCAGATCTCCTCAGCATCCGCATGGGTAAGCGGATTGGAATCGTCGCAGTCACCTGCAGCATCAACAAAGCCGCTGGGCTGGCTGCAGGTCACTGCGCCGGCCGACTCCTCGCCATAGCCATCGCTGTCACGGTCGGGGTAGTAGAGTGTCCCATCCACCGGGTTGTCGTCGACCAAGTCGTTGCAGTCGTTGTCTTGGTTGTCGCAAACTTCTTCTGCACCGGGGTAGATGTTCCGGTTGAAGTCGTTGCAGTCAACCGTCTCGTCGTAGCCGTCTCCGTCCACATCCTGAATGCCCGTATCCTCGATGGGATCGCTGGGGCCCTGGAGTAGGGGGGTGGTCTCACAAGCCGCCAACAACGTCGCAGCTATGGCAATGGAATAGGGTCGCAAAAGCTCCTCCGCAGCGCTTCGAAAGTCCAGGATACCACCAAAGGAAACAGCTTCCAACTGGTGGGGGTGTCAGGTTTTCTCCAAAGAAAAAACCCGGAAAGTGGACTATTCGGAGTCGTTTTCAGCGTTGGATGTGGACTCATCGCCCTCGGTAGCCGGTACCGATGGGGCCGCAGAGGCGGGCGTGCCATCCTGGGAGGCGGTTACCAGCGAGAGGGTCTGGTTGTAGCCGTTTGGGTGCCCCAAAACAACGGTGTAGCTGCCTGCATCCAACCCCTGAATTCGACCGATGGTGACAGGGCCCAGGGTTCCTACCTTGGTACCGCTTACGGTCACCGTGACGGAACTCAGAGAGGTGTTCTCAATCGCGAGGGTTTGAGTTCCTGTCCCTGTCAACGCTGCTCCAGGCTTGAGCCCCTCCTGCAGGCTCTCTGCCGAGGCAAAGAGCGAGGTGAAGCCGGAGAGCGCACCTTTGGTCAACGAAGCATTGGTCTCGTAGGGCCCAAAGCTGTTGTCGCCCTCACCCTGGTAGGGATCCTCTGCATAGGCAACGGAGGACAGGAATGCTGCGGCCATCAGGCTGGAGAGTCGGATCACGGGCACCTCTTTATTGAATCGGAGTCAGACCGGTGAAGCTGTCGAGCTGCTTGCTGGTCTCGTAGGGGGTTCCATCGTCGTAGCTTGCCGAGTGAACCTCACTGTAGAGGCCGACGCCTGCAATCCAGACCTGCTCTACGTATCCTGAACGGATGAAGGCGCCCTGGGGCTGGGTCGGGATCAGCTCAAATCCCGGGTAGTTGAATTCGTAGGTGTTGGTGAGGCGATAGGCGTCGACCGTTTGGCCGTCGACAGTGACCTGCGTGGTTCCGATTTCGACAAAGGAGCCACTCACCGTTGCGGTCCCGAGGTCCAGAGCATTCTGGCTCTCGTAGAGGCCCATATCGAAGCTGTAGGTCCAAGAACCAATGCTGTTGACCTCCGATTCGTCGGGGAGGTAGCGGAAGCCTGGGCTGTGGGTTCCCTGCATCGCGAATGGAGTAGGGGTGGGGATGAGTTCCCCAGCCGCGGTACCGTTGGCCTGCCACTCCGTGGAGTGGAGTCCACCAGTGCCGTTGAGGTCACATGCGATGCTCAGCGTCATTGCTGAGTTGGTGCCGTCGGTGAAGGTGGTGTCCTCAAGCACGAGGAAAATCTCGTTGCCCATGGTGTCCCAGCCGGCGCCGAGGGGGCTCATAACAGCCGTACCGGTCACGCCGTTCTCGACCACGGAGTAGGTCTTTGACCAGCCACTCAAGTCGACAGGGTCCCAATAGTTTCCGCAGTCGCCGTCCCAGTCGGTGTCCGTATCGGTATCTGTATCGGTATCCGTGTCCGTATCGGTATCGGTATCGGT
>JAYXVV010000130.1:0-15304 GCA_036021505.1 Myxococcota bacterium
GAGTGAGTCGGGCAGTTGCCTCTGGAGCGTCTTCTGAAATCGGCGATGCTGTGGGCGCGTTTCGCCGAAAAAGCGAATCGTCCATGATGGACTCGTGGGCTTGACTCGAGCAAAGGCCTCCACCACGGAGCGATGACCCTTGTCGGGTCGAATCCGACCAATGACCCCGAGCCGAGGCTCCAATGGAAGGGGAGCAGGTTGGATGAGGTCGAGAGGTACACCATGCCCAATCACTGCGGCAATCACTGCGGCGTTTGTGCGCAGCTGGTCTGCTCCCTCTTGAGTGAGGCACACAACACCATCGGCCTGTTTCAGGAGTCGGGTGGTCAACCAACCCGGTGGTTTCCAGTTGTGGTGGGTCCACAGCACTCGTAGATGAGGCCACTGCTGTCTCAGCCGAAGTCCTTCTCGGAGGGAATGGGTTCGCTGGGCATGCCAGGTCACCGGTCGCCCGGTCTGAAGCAGCGCTTCAACATCTCCGCGAGAGACTTGAGGCGTGTTGGATGAAATCGATTCACCGAGCACGACCGCTTTTCTTCCCGAGGCATTCAGAGCGCGAACGAGATCTTCCACATGGGTGGTCACGCCGGTGCGTCGCTTGTGGAAGTGGGTGAGAATGTGGGTCGTCATGGAGGATGGGGCGTCTGCTGAAACTTTTTTTCGATGAGGCCTAAACATCCCGAGGCCGTTCGTCGATATCCAATGGTGGAGAAAGGAGGAATCAGCTGTCGAGAGCAGAGCATGAACAAGTGTAAGTCATGCCTCTTTGTATCATTAGCAATACGCTGCTCGTTTCTGAGCGAAAACTCACCTCTGAGGATCGAAGCCTCGCAGAGGGGTTGAGTTGGGCCTTGGGTGAGCAAAACGATTCCCTTCTGAACCTATCAGAGGGAGCCGGCGATCCCGCTTCACTGGAAGCCCGGTATCGTCAGGACAGAGAGGTAGTGGGTCAGCTGCGAGATGGGCTCTCCATTCTCGAGCGGAGCGATTCGGCAGCCAAGTCGGTGATTCAACTCGTACTCAAAATGCGCGAGTTGGCCATTCATGCGTGCAGTGACACGTTGGATGACACCCGTCGGCGTCTTGTCGAGGCAGCATCCGCTGAGATTTGGGAGCAGGTAGACTCGATTTCCAACAGCACGGAGTACAACGGAATCCAACTTGCCAATGGAAGCAACACCATGCTTTCTGTGCAGGCCGATACCTACTGCTCCGAGCAGGATCGAATCTCCATTTCATTGGCTGACCTCGGGGCGTCTTCGCTCTTTCACGGAAAGCGCATAGACCTCTCCACCGTCACAGGTTCTCGTTCCGCTCTCGATACGTTTGACAGCGCCCTCGACTACATTCGAGAGCGACGCCAGACACTTGATGCCTCTCATTGTGAACTTGATGGTGCACTGTCTCGACTCCGCGAAAGCAGTGAGTCGAATCTGGTCAGCGACACCCGCATTGTCGATTCGGATTTTGCCTTGGAGGCGGCTCGTCTTGCCTCCGAGCAGGTGAAGCTCCGTTCGGTGCAGGCGGTCAATGCCCAACTTTGTGCCATCACTACCGGAGTCATGGGACTCCTGGGATGAGGAAATCATGAGCTTGAAAGTTACTGCCAATGAAATTGGTATCGCCGGCAAGAGTGCGCTCACTCGGGCCAATCACCTCAACAATCGTGCGACACAGCAGCTTGCTACCGGTCGCCGAATCAACTCAGCCAAGGATGATGCTGCAGGACTGGGGATCTCCCAGGACCTGGAAAATCAGCATCGAGGGGCTCGAATCGCGATGCGGAATGTTGAGGATGGAATTTCCATGCTGGCTGTCGCCGAGGGTGCTGCGGATGTGGTCTCCGATGTGGTGATTCGCATGCGGGAGCTCGCTGTTCAGAGCTCCTCCGAGTTGCTCGATGATACGGAACGCGCCTATTTGCAGGATGAGTTTGCTCAGCTCGAGCAGGAAATCACCGACATCACACAGCGGACGTCGTTCAACGGACGACTTCTCACAGATGGGTCGACGACTTCGCTTGATATTCAGGCCGGAGCCAACAACACCGCAGAGGACCGCGTCAGCATCGACTTCATCGACTTGAGCTTGACCACCATTCTCGGCGGTACACACGACATCTCAACAGCAGCGGGAGCACAGAGCTCGCTGGGTGACATTGATTCAGCCATCGAGAACGTCTCTCAGGCTCGGTCAACCTTGGGAGCAAGTGTCAATCGGCTCGAGTCGACCCTGATGAACAATGAACGCTACTCCCTTTCTATGGTGGCTGCGGAGTCAAAGATCACCGATGCAGACTATGCACGGGAGTCCGCAGAACTCGCCAAGTCCCAGATCATCATGCAGACCAACATGGCAGGTCGTATGCAAGCGCGTACCTCTGCTCAGTCCGTCATGAGTCTTCTGGGATAACCCAACCCGCTCAGGTTCTGGTAGACTGCTCGCCTGTAGTGGAGGCGAGAGGATGGCAGGTACCTGGGCCGCTCCACCCCTGATTTTCTGGGGGAGCCCTTTCTCCACGCAGTCCGTCCCTCCGGCGAGGGGCGGTCTGCAAGGGAGGAGGAAGGCGCAGTGGCGGTGAGTTGGGTTGGGCCTTTTTCCCTTGTCGCCCCGCTTAGCCGTGGAGGCATGGGAGAGGTCTGGAGGGCTCGTCTGGGAAGCTCAGGAACGGAGGTTGCGATCAAGCTCTTGATGAATGAGCGCTTGGTCGATTCTCGGTTTTTATCCGCCTTTGAGAGAGAGGTTCGTGCTGTCTCCGGTCTGAGTCACCCGCAGGTCGTGAGGGTCCACGACTTTGGCATTGTGTCGGAGGAGGAGGCTGTCGCCAGCGAGGGGAAGCTGCTTTCGGGTCTCCCATGGCTGGCCATGGAACTGGCGAACAAAGGTTCGCTCCGCAGCCATTGTGGGAAGCTCTTGGCTCCCGAAGTTTTTGAAATTCTAAAGGGGCTTTTGGACTGCTTGTCCCATGCCCATGCCCGAGATGTCATTCATCGCGACCTGAAGCCGGGCAACGTGTTGATCCGTCGCGCAGGGCGGGTGTCGCAGTCCATGGTGCTCACCG
This sequence comes from Myxococcota bacterium, assembly GCA_036021505.1. GTDB lineage: Bacteria > Myxococcota_A > UBA796 > UBA796 > CAJQPC01 > JAYXVV01. Next base: position 3,062 of record JAYXVV010000130.1, read on the forward strand.
ATTTCGGTTTGGCACACATTACCGAGCGCGGCCAAGAGGCAGAGGCGTTGGAGGGAGGCTGGCTCGGAACAACGTCGTACATGGCCCCCGAGCAGTTTGATCTGGATGCTACCCGAGTTGGGCCTTGGACCGATCTCTATGGGCTGGGCTGTCTGGCCTGGACGTTGATTTGTGGAAAACCACCCTTTGCCGCCCTTGGAAATCCGGATGCCGTTCGCGTCGCCCAGATTCTCCAAGAGCCTCCCGAGTTTAATCCGATTGTGGAGGTCCCTGAGGCCATCGAGCATTGGATTCGCAGGCTGCTGAACAAAGCGCCGGAAGACCGGTACTCTTGGGCAGCTGAGGCGCAGAATGCATTGGACTCCGCGGCAAAGGGTCAACCGCTTCCCCGACAGATCGCTCTATCCCCTTCAGTAGATTGGCGGCCGAAAGGAGTGGCTGGACTCTCCCATGAGCTTGGGGCGCTGGCGGGAACAGGGCTCGGTCTTGTGGGAATTCGAGCCGTTCCCATGATTGGACGTGAAGATGAGCGGGATCAGCTTTGGGAGGCACTGGCCAGAGCCATGGGGGAGTCTCGGCCTTTCGCTGTACTTCTGGAGGGCCCGGCTGGATGTGGCAAGAGCCGACTTGCGGGCTGGCTCTCGGAGCGTGCTGATGAGGAGCTTGGCGCTGTGCGACTCAAGGCAGAGTACGGTCCGCTCCCGGGCGCAGAAGACGGCATCCTCCCAAGTGTACTGAGGCACTGGCTAGTCTCTGAGTTCCCTGACTCTGGACTTACTGCCGAGGAGAGGTACACGTTCCTGCTCGACCAGTTTGTCGCGATGTCCTCCCACGGCCGCCACGGCAAACAACGTCGTCCCGTGATCCTGTGGCTCGACAACCTTCAATGGGCACTGGATGGAATCGCTTTTGTGATGCACGTGCTGAAGCGCCGCGAGGCGTTGGAGTTGCCCTTGCTGGTGGTCATGACGGCTCGAAGAGAGGCGCTGTCCAAAGAGCCCGTGGTCAGGAGTCTGGTCGATGCCATCGTGGAGCTGCCGGGCGTTTCCTCCGTTCCTGTGGAGGGCCTTCCTCAGAAACACCGAGGGACACTGATACGTGAATTCCTCGGCTTGGAGACCTCACTCGCAGCTGAGGTTGAACGGCGGACGGGTGGCAGTCCTCACTTCGCTTTCCAGTTGGTCGAGGACTGGGTAGAGCGCGGATTGTTGGTCCAAGGCGAGGCTGGATTTCGACTCAAAGAAGGAGCGGATGTGGCGCTTCCAGATGACATTTATGAAATCTGGATCGGTCGAATCCAACGGGCCCTCGAGGACCTCCCGACGGTGGACAGCATTGCCTTGGAAATGGCGGCGCTCTTGGGCCATCGGGTACACACAAAAGAATGGGAAGAGACCTGTCGAAAAGCTCTGTGCTCTCCCTCGCCTGCTTTTCTTCCGACATTGGAAAGTGCAGGGTTGATTGATGTCGAGCAAGGGGCTGGCCGCTGGTCCTTTGCCAATGCCATGGTGGCGGAATGCTTGGTTCGGTTGTCCAAAGAAGCAGGAAGATGGGCACACCACAATCAGATTTGTGCTGAGATCTTGGAGGGTACCGCTGGAGACCGCGTCGCAGAGCGTCGTGGCCTTCACCTGCTTGCGGCTGAGGAATGGGAGGCTTCTCTCAAGCCGTTGTTGGAGGCAGCCGTGTCTCGAAGGGATCTCAGCGACTATCCTGTGGCTTCCCAACTCTTGGACGCCCGTGACGAGGCAATGGACCGGCTGGGACTGCCTGAGGTGGATCGTCGACGCGTCCATTCTTGGGTCGATCGTGCGCGGCTTGCTCGGGTCGAGCAGAAGCTCGAGGTGGCCGATCAGTGGGTCAAGCGCGCTCAGCGAGGGGCGGAGCTGGGCAAATGGCCGGATCTTGAACGACGAGCGAACCGAGAGGATGCCTACAATGCATTGACTCGCGGGGATTATGCGTATGCGACTTCGCTCATGCTGGACACGCTAAGTGCGGCGGAGAAGGCAGGGGACTTGGAGATCGTAGCCGCATGCGAACTCGGTTTGATCAACTCTCGAATGTCGCGTGGAGATACCTCGGGAGCAGTCGTTCACGCCGAGAAAGCCCTCGAGGTCTACCAGACGCTTGGTTCAGTGAGTGGGCAGGGGCATGCGTATCGTGGGCTCGGTTGGGTGCGCCTGACGCGCGGCGAATTGGATGAGGCTCGTGCCAACTTGATGGTTGCACAGGACCATTTTGCGAGGGCAGGAGTGAAGTATGGACTGGCCGAGGTTCGAAACGATCTGGGCGAGGTTCATCGAATGCGGGGGGCTTTTGGCGTCGCCGAGTCGCTTTACCGAAGCTCGATCGAGCTCTACCGAACCATTGGTGCGGCTCAGGTGCTCACACCCAGGGTCAATCTGGCCTACGCCTACCTCGAGCAGAATCGAACCACGGAGTGTGCTGCTCTCTTGGAAAAGTGTTTGGAGGCTGCAAAGCAGCAGGGTCGTCGCTCTTTTGAGGCCAGCGCTCACCTGGGACTAGCGGTGTGTGCCGCCAAAGAATCAGACTGGGACAAGTGCATGGCCCACATTGTTTGGGGGCGTCTTACCCTGGAGGACTCGGGCTTGATGAGTGCGGAAAACGGACGCCTCATGGAACAAGCCGGAAATCTGGCGAGGGACGCAGGAGAGCAGGCGCTGGCACACGAGTGCTTCGATGGAGCGCTCTGGCATTGGAGGGCGTTGGATGATGCCGACGGCCTGCTTCGCTTGCAGGGGTGGGTGACTCAATAGTGCCAAGGGAAACGCGAGAAGTCTCTGGGCCGCTTCTCGACAAAGGCGTCTCGGCCCTCCACAGCCTCCTCGGTTCCATAACCCAGACGCGTGGCCTCCCCTGCGAACAGCTGCTGGCCGACGAGTCCATCGTCAATCATGTTGAAGGCGAACTTCAGCATCCTCTGTGCAGTCGGACTTTTTGAGTTGATCTCAGCGGCCCACTCAAGTGCTGTTTGCTCGAGGTCCGCGTGGGGAACGGCTTCATTGACCATGCCCATCTCAGCGGCTTCTTTAGCGGTGTAGTTTCTGCCCAAGAAAAAGATTTCTCTCGCTTTTTTCTGCCCTACTTGTCGAGCGAGATAGGCCGAACCGTAGCCAGCGTCGTAGCTTGCCACATCGGCATCGGTCTGTTTGAAGATGGCATGCTCCTCGCTCGCGAGGGTGAGATCGCAGACCACGTGGAGGCTGTGACCTCCACCAACTGCCCAGCCTGGAACCACAGCAATCACGACCTTGGGCATGAAGCGAATCAGGCGCTGAACTTCGAGAATGTGGAGTCGCCCCAATCGCGCAGGGTCGACGCCCTCAACCCCCTCGTACTTGTACCCATCTTTGCCCCGAATTCGCTGATCCCCACCGCTTGAAAACGCCCAGCCCCCGTCTTTGGGCGAAGGACCGTTGCCGGTGAGCAGAACGCAGCCGACGTCGCTCCACTGGCGTGCATGATCCAGCGCCAAAAACAGCTCATCCACCGTCTGTGGTCGGAAAGCGTTTCGACATTCGGGTCGATTGAAGGCGATGCGTACAGTCCCTTGATCCACAGCGCGGTGGTAGGTGATGTCCTCGAAGTTGAAGCCCTCAACGGGACGCCAGCGCGTCGGATCAAAAAGTTCAGATGGTGAAGTCATGTTGAGCTCCTCAGTCGTTCGGTTGAGTGAACTCGGCATCGAGCCTGTCGAGTCCGGCATAGCCGAGGCGCTCGGCATTGGTCCTCGCCTCGTCACGCTTGGCGGTCATGCTGTTGCGGTGGTAGGCGATGGCGAGATTGGCAGCGATGGTGGCGTCTCTTTTCGTGAGTTCCCAAGCCTTCTCCGCCTGACGAAGTGCTTCTTCCTCTTCATTGAGATCCAGAAGAAGCATGGCGAGACTCGACAGGGTTTCGGCGTGGTAGGGCTCAATCGAGAGCGCTCTTTCGTAGTATTTCTTCGCTGCACGAAGCTGAGCCTTGACCTCATCAGCGTTTTGTTCGCGAGAGGCCTTGGCGGCATCCCTGCGGGCCAAAACTCCAAGTCCGAGGTAGGCTTCAAAGCGCAGAGGATCCAGCGCAATGGCCTTGTTGTAGGCTTCCTTGGCGGAAATGCTGAGCCCCATCTCTCTTCGGGCGTTGCCCTGCAGAATCCATCCCAGCGTGTACTCGGGATTGGCGGTCAGGAATCCGTCCAAGGCAGAAGAGGCTTCCTCGAAACTTCGCTGTTGGTAGGTGCTTTTGATGGCTGCGAACTCGGTTTCAGCATCCCCTGAGAGGGCGGCATCGTCTCCACCCCCACCACAGGCTGCAAGCAGAAGAAGGCAGAGGGCAAAAGTCTTTGAACGCATGGATACCTCGGGTTTTCGCCAGCCTATCCGATAAGATTGAAGATGGCCCTTGGTTGAAGCGAAAGTTCTCCGACATTTTTGTCCTGAATGACAGGCTGTCCACGGACGAACACTGTAATAAATAGTATAGATTTCAGCGGTCTAGGTCTTGGCATGCCCTTTGCCTTGTGCCAAGCGGTGCCAAACGAACAGGAGAAGGCCATGAAGAGAGGAAATCAATTGCTGTCATTGCTGCCCATCTTAGGGTTGTGTGGACTTGCGGGGTGCGAGGTGGAGGACCCAGCACAGTGCGATGGAAGTGCACGTCAGATTGTGGAGGCCGACGAGGGCCTTCGGGGAGTCGTCGACGGCAACACGACTTTTGCGTTGGACCTCTACAGGGAACTCGTGGAGGATGACGGCAACTTTTTCTTCTCTCCATTCAGCATTTCCTTGGCCCTGGGCATGTCCGAGCTCGGTGCCGATGGGAACACTGCTGAGGAGATGCGCCAGGTTTTGGGAATTCCTGCAGAGGAGGAGGCATGGCATGCGGCGAATGGTGGCTTGGGCTCCGACATCGGGTCCGATCTTCACTGCGACTACGAGCTGGCTGTGGCGAACCGCTTGTTCTCTCAAATGGGATTTCCCATTCAAGAGTCCTACCTGGATGCAGTCTTGGAACACTATGGTGCACCGGTTGAACAGATGGACTTCGTGGGAGATTCGGAAGGCTCTCGCCAGTACATCAACGAGTGGGTCTCCGAAATTACGCGGGAAAAAATACCGGAGGTCTTGCCTCCCGGCTTGATCAACCCGAATACGGTGATGGTCCTGGTCAATGCGATCTACTTCAAGGGTGACTGGATGCAACCTTTCGAGGAGGCCGCCACCAATGACCAAGGCATCTTTGTTCAGGAAGATGGTACGGAACTGATCACCCCAATCATGTGGGGAGAGATCGAAGAGGCACGCTATGCGGCGTTGGAGTACGCCCAGATTCTGGAGCTTCCCTACCAAGGCAATGAGCTCTCCATGGTCATCGCCCTGCCAAATCCAGAGGTGTCCCTCTCCGACTTGGAGGCGGGTCTCAGTGCAGCCGATGTTTCAGGGTGGAACGACGCGCTCCAGGCGACCCCTGTTTTCGTGAGCCTCCCGAAATTTGAGATGCGCAGTGCGGCAGGTCTCAATGCGTCCCTCGAGGCTCTGGGCATCGAGGAGGCCTTCATTCCGGGCACTGCCGATTTCGGTCGAAAGGTCGAGCCAGGTGTTTCCGTGCACATTTCCTCTGTCATCCATGAGGCCTATGTGAAAGTGGACGAGAAGGGGACGGAGGCGGCTGCCGCGACCGTTGTGACGGACAGTGTGACCTCCGTGCCCGACTATCCTTACTTTGAAGCGACCCGACCGTTCCTGTTTCAGATTCAAGATCGGCTGACAGGCAGCGTGTTGTTCATGGGTCGGGTGGTGGACCCGACGGAAACCGCGGACTGAAGCGATTTCGGAGAACCAAAGAGGCCCGCTCGGATGAATCCGTGCGGGCCTTTTCGAGCTCTGCAGCCAAAAAAAACTCGGGGGCTCCTCGATCAACGAGAAACCCCCAAGAAGTTCAGTCGCTCTGCTTAGATTTTCTCAACACCGAGCTTCTTCACGTTCGACTTCCAGACCTTTCCGCCGAGCCAGGAAGGAGCGCCGCTTGGGGCCTCGACCTGCTCACGCCAGCCCTTGAAGACATGGACGCGGTTGGTTCCGCGCTCACGGAGGCGGATGTCGGTGTGTCCACGGGTAGCAGCCTTGAGGGCAGCGCCGCGGGGTTGACGGGAAGCGAAAACGGTGCCGGTGTCGTCACCGGAGTTTTGCAGTACGAAGTACTTCTTGTCGGCCATTCTTTTCTCCAGAATGTGATTGGGAAGGAAAGAGAGGAACTGCGAGAACTCGGAATCGAGGTCCGCAGCCGCATTTTGGGTAACCGACTGCTTCAGAGTGACAATAGGGAAAAATGAGTTTTTGGCCTCGACGTCCCTCGTTTTTGGATTTTTTGGAGAGGTTGAGACACCAGAGAATCTCAGGATTTCGGCAACTTAGAGTTGGAAAGGGGGGTTGAAAGGGGAATACCGCATTTTTTTCAAAAAAAACGATTTTGGGGCGTTTTTTCTCCAAACGATGGCCTGCGCCCCGATTTCAGCTCTTTTGTCAACCCTCTTTTTTTGCAGGTCTTTGGGGTGGGAATGGCCCTCAATTCAGAAGCTCCTCGTTGAAGCCGCTTCCAAAAATGGAGGCCTTTTTTTTACAAGTCGAGGAGCTTTTCTGCTTTTTTGATGAGCTCGCGTTCAATCTGCATCAGACCCGTCCACGCTTGCGATTGATCGCTGTTGATCAGGAGTGCAAAGGCAAAGCCCGCCTCCGGGAAGATTTTGAGGTCGGTCTGAACTCCAAGATCGCCTCCGGAGTGTCCCCATGCCGTGTGACCTCGCATCTCACTCTTGAACCAGAACACACCCTGGTCCGGGTAGGTGTTGAGAGGGGGACTGAAGAGCCGATTGACTGACTCGGTGGAGAGAATGAAGTCTCCGTCCAGTTGGCCGCCCGAGAGAAGCGCTGCGGCATACCGACCCAAATCCGCAACAGAGGCGCGAAGCTGTCCATCGGGGTAGTCGGGATATCCGTAGTGCGACACCGGCACCAGAGACGTTCCCGAGCGGGTGTAAGGCACAGCGACACTCGCAACGTCGTGGTCCTCGAGATGCCAACCGCTGTTTGTCATGCCGAGGGGTTCGAAAATGGCCTTGTCTGAATGGTCGTCTAAGGCCATGCCCGTTCCTGCCTCAACCAGGTGGCCCGCCAGTGCGCTCGCCACATTTCCGTACGTCCACTGCTGACCTGGGAGGCGATCCACAAAGTTCGCCTCTTCGTCGTAGTACGCTCCTTCCGGCAAGAGGTAGTTCCTGAGAAAGCTGTCGAGGGAGATCGGGGAGTCGCCCTCCGAGTAGAGATTGAAGTCGTCCCAGACCGACCAGTTGTCCCGAATTCCGGATGTGTGGGTGACCAGATGCTGCACTTCAATGGACTCGCCTTCTACTCGGGGATTGTCGACCTCGAAGTTGAGGAGGTCGTTGACCGGAGTTTCCAGGGCAAATGCACCGGCCTCAATGGCCTGCATCATGGCGGTTCCGGTGAATGTCTTGCTGATGGAAGCCAGCATGAATGGAGTCTGAGGGGTGACCTCAACTTCGTCCTCGACATTGGCAAAGCCGTAGCCCTCTGCCCAAACCACCTTGTCGCCAACAACGAAGACTACGGCCAGACCCGGGATCCGTTTGTCCTCCATCTCACTGCGAATTTTGGCCTCAACCTTCGACATGTCCAGTGAATCGAAGCCCGACTCCTCGGATCCCGTCTCCGGGGTCTGTGCAGTATCTGAGGGGGCTGCAGTATCGGATGTTGCAGGAGCCGAGCAACCGCACAAGAAAACGAGGAGAGAAAGGAGACGGTGGGTTCGCATGCTTGGTGCCAGTGGGGCTCGAAAAATACGCAAGGGCCTGGAAAGTATACAGGTGTATTCAGGGGCGGATGGATGAAAAACGGAATCCCCAGAGGGGGAGCCTCAGGGAGACTCCGGGGGTTTCGCATCCGGAACGACTCGGTCCTCCAGCCATTGCAGAAGAGCCTCGACCAGAATCGGATCCAGCACTCGACCATCCTGGTTGTACTTCAGAGCATGAAGCATGTTGAGGGGTTGGCCGTCCAGGTCCAAACGCTTGAGCACATGGTCCGCCTGGGGAGCCACACGAATTGTGGAGCCCGGAGAGCCCCGATGCAGCCGCTGGCCATCGGTCTCCGCATCCACTTGTTGGTCGTATCCACCCTGGAGAATGAGGAGGTTTTGTCCGTTCTCGGGCAGCAATGTCACGGGGTCCACCCCACACAACCATTGGGTAATTCCGATGGTCCGAGGATTGGCATAAGCATGCACGACGCTTTTGAGTCCAGGAAGCCCAGGGAGCCGATCTTCCGGGGGGGCTGCTCCGTGCGAGGCAACGTGGTCGAGTGCGGCCTGGAGTCGGTCAAGCTCTTGTTCCCGCTGAGCAGTGGACAGTTCAAAACCCTGGAGTTGAGCGTCCAGTTGCTCGACGACGAGGTCGCATTGACTGCGGCCCGCTGTTGCGAGAAGAATCACGCCTCGAAAGAGGCCTGGATTCTGGCGAGCCAACTCCAGTGCCCAGAGGCCTCCCTCGCTGTGACCCGCGACAAAAACAGGAGTGTCGGCGCCTGCCTTCGCTCGAAGAGTGTCTAGGGCTCCCGCGAGGCCCGCCAAGTAGTCCTCTTTCCCAAACGTAAAATCAGGATCCAGGTAGCTCTCGGGGACGCCCGTCGACCCCGAGCCGAGTTTGTCGTAGCGAAGGCTTGCGAATCCATGCAAGGAGAGTGTGCGTGACAGAAGTCGCGCTGAACCATTCGAGCCCGGAATCGCGGGGCTCTCCCAGTTCCGATCGGTGGGTCCACTGCCAGCAATGAAGAGAACAGCGCCGAGCAGCTTTGAGGTGGATGCCGAGTAGGTGCCTTGCAGTGTCCAATCTCGAACGGTCCACGAAACAGAGGTCTCGGGGGTGGAGTCGCTCGGTGAAGCGCCCCAAGCCGATGAGCTGACTGCAACGGCGAGACCGATCAGTAGGGCACACCTAATTTTTTGTAGATGAAATTAAGCAACCATGCCGGTCCTACGAGAAGGAATTGAAGGTCCTGGAAGAAGGAGGGTTTCTTTCCTTCGATTTTGTGTCCTACGAACTGGAACACCCAGGCAACACCAAAAACAGCAGCATTGGACTTCCAGAGGAGATCGGGATCGGACTCGAGAATGAGGAGGTTGCCCAAGAGGCACACCCCACTCACAGCGAGCATGCCGAGAAAGATTGTGATGCTGAGACGGAGGTAGAAGACGAGGGCAACAACGACGAGAAGGCTTCCCCAGTTGACCATTGGCTCCATTCGACCATTGAGGAGCCCTCGAAAGAACTCAGGGGCCGGAATGGCCCAAAAGAGACCGATGGTAGCGAAGAGGATGGCGGGTACGCAAAACCAGTGGATGGTCTTGTTTGTGGGGTTTTGGTGGCTTTCTCCGTACTCCTCGAACCAAGTATCTGCGCTCTTCATAGCCAACCTCCGGAGGGAAGAATGCGCTGATTCGGGGATCCCGTCAAAGAATTTCTAGCTTGCCTAAAAAGCTAATGCACGGTAGATAACAGATGTTCAATATCGAGGTTTGGGAGTCCATTCGATGATTGCTCCGTATTTTTTAGTATTGGTTCTGCTGGGCACAGCTGGGTGGGGGTTGTCCGAGGGTGGCAGTGCGCTGTTGGCCGCTCCTTTGTTTGCCTTTGGTGCGATACCGTTGGCCGAACTCTTCATGCCCCCCAGGCACATCAACCCGTCGGAAGAAGAGGTTCAGAACCGCATGGGTCGTCGCCGCTTTGACGCGGTTGTTGGCCTTGCGGTCGTGGTGTACCTGGCAGCCTGGATTGGATTTCTGACCCAAGTCGAGTCCGGTGCGCTGACAGGCGGCAGCTATTGGGGTGCCGTGGCCGTGATGGGAATCCTGTGCGGGGGCGTGGGGATCAATGTGGCCCACGAACTCGGCCACCGAAGAAGCCGCAAGGCACAGTTGTTGGCCAAGGGCTTGTTGGGCACGAGCTTCTACATGCACTTCTTCATTGAGCACAACCGGGGTCATCACGCCAAGGTGGCAACCCAGGAAGATCCTGCCACGTCGCGGCGCGACGAGAGCCTCTATGCCTTCTTGCCGCGCTCGATCATTGGTGGCTGGTGCAGCGCATGGGAACTCGAGTCGAGCCTTCGACGGAGGAAGGGCCACCGCGTCTGGGGGCTCAAGAACGAGATGGTCCGCTACTTCATCGCACAGGTCGGCTTGGCTGTTGGGTTGTACGTCTGGGGTGGGAGTACGCTTCTGATTGCGGCTCTCTTGGCGGGCCTCGGTGGCATCTTGCTCCTCGAGACCGTGAATTACCTGGAGCATTACGGGCTTCAGCGAAGCCACAACGGTCGGTCGTACGAGCGGGTTCGTCCACACCACTCCTGGAATTCGGATCACCGCCTGGGCCGAGCCCTTCTCTTTGAACTCTCCCGACACTCGGACCATCACGCGCATCCGAAACGGCCTTTTAGCGTATTGCGTTCTTTCCCCGACGCTCCCCAACTGCCCACCGGCTACCCGGGAATGGTCCTTCTTGCCCTGATTCCTCCAGCTTTCTTTGCGGTCATGAACCCCCGCTTGGATGCCCTGAGAAACTAATGCCTAAGATCGTAGACAGAGACAAGCAGAAAGCCGAGATCCTCTCGGCGTCCTTTCCTCTCTTTGCCAGCATGGGGTTTGGGGTTGTGGGGATGCGTCAGTGCGCTCGCGAACTCGGGGTGTCCACGGGGACGCTCTACCACTACTTTGCCAGCAAAGACGTTCTTTTTGAGCAGATGTATCTCCAGAAGAGCCGCCAAATGGTCCAGTTGCTCGTCGAGCGCATTCCGACCTGCGACGACCCTGAGGTAAAGATCGATGCATTGGTTGGATTCGTTCAGGAGAACCTGTCGGACCTGCAACGCATGCTGGTGATGGCCTTTGACTTTCGCAGAAACGGCACGGAGGCCAGCGAGCTGCTGAACCAGTCGTTCCTGTTTTTCCGAGCCAGTCTGCAAACCATGCTCGGCATCAGGGACGTCGAAAAAGCCGACCAAATTTTGGTCTTGGTCTTCGGTGTAATCTCCCGTGAAACGCTGCTCAGCGCCCCCTTGGACCTCACAGGTTTCCGCGGGGACTTGCAGCGGATCGTGGGAAGCACTGCCGCTCTTTAGGCGGCTCGGACGGTCACTCCCTGGCGACGCAGTTGGCGAATCATCGCCTCCCGGAGAACGTCACTCGGGGTGGAGCGTGCAAGAAACTCCACCTGGTAGACGATGGCATCGGCACCGTCTGCCCACGGACTAAACGGCTCCACGAGCGCTCCGTGGGATCGGACGAATGGGATGACTCGGTGTTCTTCTTCTTGAAGTTGAGCAACGGCCGCCATTCCTTGGCGAAACGTTGGCCCCGAGATGGGAAATTCGAGCTCAATACGTTGGTTCATTGACATCAGTACCCTCCTGGCTGACGCGGCCTAAATGCTGGATAAAACTTGACGTGTCAACAATAAATCGAGTGGGATAACAACTGTTACGCGTCTGTCACGAAGTGGCACAGAGAGGCATTCGAATTGGGAAGCCGGTCTCTCTCGAAATTTGGGTCAACCTTTGAGGCTGGGAAGCGATATGCTCTTGGAGCGATTCCGCTGCTTTCCGAGGTCATCTCGAGGGGACACAGCTTGACAGCCCTGGGCCAAAATCCACTCGTTGAACGCATTGCTGGCAGTCTGAAGGATGCCGCAGGACCCGAGTACTTGGTGACGCTTCTGGCTGAGATTTCAAATCGAGGGTTTTCAGGGCGTTTCCAGCTGGGAACTCGCAAGACTCTCCGGCGTCTCTATTTTTTAGGAGGCCACCCTGTGGGGTTTTGGAGCGATCACCCCGAAGATGCTTTCGGGAGAAGATTCGTGGACGCAGGCGCACTCGATGGCGCGGCCTTACGGTGGACACAGAAACATCTCTCCAGCGGTGAACGCATTGAGGAGGCTCTCGTTGCAGGGCAGGGAGTCACGTGGTCACAAGTCGCGGAGCAGCAGGTTCGGCACATTGAAGCGGGGATCCATGCCGTCGGCCGAATGACCAGCGGCGATTGGGAATTCCGAGGAGAGCCGTCGGTGGCGAACAGGCTGAAGCATTCCAGCCTGCCGCAAGTCTCACTCTACGGAGCACTTTGGCGGAGTATTCGGCGTTCGGTATCTGCGGATCAGGCAGTTCACTGGGT
>JAYXVV010000131.1:0-7318 GCA_036021505.1 Myxococcota bacterium
CGACCACCGCCTGGGCAGCATTCGAACCAGCGGCTTGCTGGCTTCGTTGCTCGATGGCCTGCAGATCCACCGGCTGCTCACCCAGAAGGAGCACTTTCCCTGGGATCGCGAACCGGCCATCCGGTGGCTCGACGCCTTCATCGATCCGGCGATCCCTCTGGCTGAGCGACGAACCCTCCGCGACAAGGCCTGCCTTTTTGGAGAAGAACTCCGACTGGCGCTGACCGCCGCGCTCCGCGGGATCTGGCGGCATCCTCAAAGCTCGGCCGACGTCGACAACCGACTGGTCATCGCGGAGCTTCTCCAGCGGGCCGTTCCCTCCAAAGTGCGTGCCTACAGCGCCCCTTGGGGACTCCGTGCCCGTGGAATCAGCAACGACGGAGAGGAACACGAGGGAAAACTCGAGACCACCTACGGCACCTCCCTCTACGACTTTCACTACGAGTGGCCCATCCAAGGCATGGGGGTCCGCAAAGACAAACTTCACGTGCTTCATGCCGGGGTAGAAACCCCCATCTTTGACTGGCTTCACGAAAAGCAGATCACCGTGTTCTGCCACCACTGCGGCGGCATTCTGAGCGACCGCGTGGAGCGAGGGTGTCCCCGCCATGCCTACCCGGAGGAACGCTATGAATCGGTCGAATAAGCCTCGTCCACCGCCCCCACGATCCCGGGTCTATCTTTGGGCCTGCAGCGAGGGGTGGATCCGTCTGGGCCCCTTTGAATGGGTGGGGCTCTCAGAAGACCGCCAGGCCTTCCTCAATCAAGACGGGGAATCCGTGTTGTGCTGGGATCCCGCCAATCAGTGCTGGCGAGCCTGGCCCACTGCTCGATTCACAGGAGAACTTTGGCACCCGATGGTGAGCTCCATCCCGATTCACCCAGGCCCCAAGAGCGGCAGTTTTCCCGTTCGGATGAAGGAGTAGCCTCATGGACACCCCCATTTCACTCCACGACATCCAGGACCAAAAAATCCAAGATCAACTCGATGCCATCGATCAACAAACCGATGCCCTACTTCGTGTCCTCCAGCAGGTTCTGCCCCAGATCACCGCGCTCAACACCCAGCGAGAAGCCCTGCTGACCCAACGGCGGGAGGCGCAACTCCGCCAAGAGGACGCCTTTGACGCCGAGGTCAACCTCGACCGCTTTCCCCGCTCAAAACCGGCGACATTCTGGACGAGGCTGTTTCAGAGGAATACGGCCACACCCGAGCCCTGACCCGGAGGACTTCTCAGTTGCTGCAGTAGCCCTGCATCACCACCACATTGGTCCACGAGAAGAAGTTGTGGCTGGTGCTGTAGCGGGTCTGGATGCCAGTCACGCTGCCGTCTGGACACTGGTCCATCAAGCTCTGATAGGCAACGTCGGCGTAGTAGGTGTCGCTGGCCATGCCCATCATGACCGTCTGCTGCGAGCGGGACTCCACAATGCGGTACTCGCTCAGCGGCTTGTTCGTCTGAAAGTCACTCGTGTGGTTCACATGAACCGAGTGGGTGCAGCCCAGAAGTCCTGTACCGAGCGCGATGGCAAGCAGTCGACTCATGGGGTGCTGTCCTCGCTCTCCGCAGGTGCAGGTGCAGGTGCAGGTGCAGGTGTGGGTGCAGGTACCGGGACGGCCTCAGGAGCAGGAGCCGGTCCCTCAGGCCGAGGGGGAAGATGGGTTGGCGGTCGCACAGGCGCGGGCCGAGCCACACAGAAGCCCGAGGCCGAGACACGAACCGCGTTGAAGAAGAGCGGGATGTACACCACGAACTCTTGCTTGGTGAGGATCCCCTCCACCCGACCGTCCGGGCACTGCGCCGCCAGATCCTCGACCATGTAGTCCACATAGGTGTTGTCGAAGTTCAGGTAGAAGAACATGAAGCGCTCGCTGTAGGAGTACACCTCCGTGCTTCGGTCCACAGGAATACTCGTGGTGGAAATCGAGCTCATGTGCACGCAGCCGCTAAGCAGTGTGCTTGCCATCAATGTCTTGAAAACCCCTCGCATCATCGCCTGTCCTTTCGTTGGTGGCAGTAGCCCACGAGGCGCACGACCTCGCCGCTCACAGGTCCGTAGTCATTGGTCTCACGAATCGCCATGAGTCCGGAGATGTTTCCGCTCGGGCACTGCCGCCAAAGGCGGTCCGCAATCCCATCGGAGTAGTCATCAAAGAACACCGGCGTTCCGGTCCTTGGTCCCTGATTGAAGAGTGCAATGAGATCGCCGAGATCCCCCTCTTCATCGTTGCCGTTGTCATACATCTGCTCGAGATCCACGCCGAGTTCGGTGACCTGAATGTCGAAGCGCCGTCCCTCCAACACCGTCTGCGAGTCGATCTCGCCGATCTGCGTGGAGTGCAGGACCGCGCACCCCGAGGTGAGCGAGAGGAATGCGGCGATGGAGGCAAGCAGAGGCATCGTTGTCGACACGGATCCTCCCAGAGACAAGGTTTGATCTGTTTCCTAATCGGCTCAGGCGGTCTGCGCTGTTGACGCCTGAAGACTTCACCCTTCAAAAGCACAAATCCCTCGAGGCGCAAAGGCCTCGAGGGAGATGGCACACCCAGAGGGACTCGAACCCCCAACCCTCGGTTCCGAAGACCGATGCTCTATCCAATTGAGCTATGGATGCTTGTTCTGACCGACTAACTCAACCCGCGTCATCGAGAAAGCGCCAACGCCCAAAAACCTCGTCTTCCGCTGCCGGCCGTAGGCTTTGCCGGAACTCGTCGGCACGCTGCCGGACTGCGTTCTGCAGGGGCTCCTCCCAGCGATCCCAGGTGCGGTAGAGCACCCCGATGCGGGGATTTTCCGAGAGGGTGGGCCGATGACGAACCATAAAGTCCCAAAACAAACTGTTGAAGGGGCAGCTGTCCGAGCCGACCTTCTCCTTCACCTTGTAGCGGCAGCCCTTGCAGTGGTTCGACATGCGGTGGATGTAGGCCCCGGAGGCCGCGTAGGGCTTGGTGGTGAAGGTGGGGTCGGCAGCCAGCGCCATTCCGTGCACATTGGGCAGCTCCACCCACTCGTGGGCATCGACAAAGCCCGCCCAAAACCAGTGGGAGAGCTCAATGGGCCGAATGCCCAGCACCAAGCCCAGGTTACCGAGCACCATCAGCCGCTGGATGTGATGGGCGTAGCCGGATTCTTGAACCCCGCGTACGGCATCGCTCACGCAGGCCATCTCGGTGCGGTTGGGGTCCCAGAAAAAATCAGGCAGCGGCTGGTCGGCTCCAAAGCGATTGGCCTCCCGAAGCCCCGGCATGCGCAGGTGGTACACCCCGCGGATGAACTCCCGCCAACCAATCACCTGGCGGATGAAGCCCTCCACCGCGTTGAGCGGCGCCGAGCCTTTCTCGTGAGCCTCCAGGGCTCCCTCAATCAAATCCGAGGGGTGCAGCAGGCCCAGATTCAAGGCTGGCGAGATGCAGGCGTGCCAAAGAAAGCGCTCGCCCTCCACCATGGCGTCCTGGAAGTCCCCGTAGTGGGCAAAGCGCTCTTCAAGAAAGGCGTTCAAGGCATGGAGGGCATCCGCGCGAGTCACAGGCCAGCCGAAACCCTCGGTGCTGCCCCAGCCGTCGGACCACTGCTCCACCTCGTCCATGACCTGCAGCGTGATGGCATCCGGCGCATAGCGCGGCAGGGCCGGTGCTTGTTGCCCACGCACCGGCTTGCGGTTGTCCGCGTCGTAGGACCACTTCCCCCCCACTGGCTTCTTGCCGTCCATCAGCAGGTTCAGCCGCCTCCTCATCCACCGGTAGAACACATCCATACGCAGTGTGTCTTTCTCTCCGGCCCACTCGCGGAACTCCTCCCGCGTCAGGAGAAAATGGCCCCCTTCTCCACCGTCGTCATACAGACGAAGCGGCACCCCAAAATCCGCTGCTCGCAGCGACTTCTCGAGACCCACATCGCGTGGCACCAAGGCCTCCACGCTGCTGCTGGCGTGCCGCTCGACATGCTTGCGAATGCCGTCCACGTAGGTGGCTGCTCGCACGATCTCCACCTCAAAGCCCTCCTTCCGGAGTTCCTGTGCGAAGTGGCGAAGTGCGGAAATTACCAGCACCAGCTTCTGTTTGTGAAAGGGCAGTGATGCCCCTTTCTCGATGCTCTCAACGAACACCACAGTCCCCTGATTGGGGTCATCGGGCACACAAGCGTGGCGCCGGTTCAGATCGCAGGGGCCAACGAAGAACGCAGGACGCCCCGGGGAGAATGCATCAGCCACTGGCACGAAGCTCCTGCTCGATGAGACGCAAACGAATCGGACCCCGAGCGGTAGACGGGTCCACCACTCGACCTCCCTGAAGAATCTCGAGCCGACCCTGGCCCACCAACCTCCGGGCCGCCCGCCGCGTCCGCTCCATCAAAGAGCGCCAATCCTCAGACTCAACGAGCCGTGCGGCCTCCGATGGACAAATGGTGGCGCTTCGAGCCCGCTGCTTCAGCAGCAGAATGATGGCGTCTTCGAGGGCCACATCCAAGGGCCCGAGCTTGTTTTTTCGACAGGATTTGGAGCAATAGCGCACATTGTCCCAGTCGCGAGCCCACGCACTTCGCCACTCCATGCGGCGCCCACACGACTCGCAGATCTTCCAAACCGGCTGGACCGTGCTCCCCGAGTTGCGACGGGAATTCTTCTGCCGATTGCGCTCCATGTTGCCCTCCAGCGGGCCTTTCCAAAGCCAGTGGAAAGGCCCCCCATGTTCACTGCTAAAAACCCCCACCCTTCTCCTCAGCATCCCTCTGGTTTCTCTTCGGAACACGCCCCAAACGGGAGGTGTTTTTCGCTGGTGTAAGGTGCTCTCATGCCCAAGAAGCAGACCCCGTCCCGACCTCCGAAACAGCAAGCCAACCGTGCGGAACGCCGCACTCAGATGCTTGAAGAGGGTCAGACACAGTGCGTGTGGTGCGCACGCGCCTTCGACGAGCGCATGGTCATCGCCACCACCGAGCATCTCATTCCTCGGATCAAGGGTGGACCGAGCTGGGCTGAAAATGAAGTGGTGGCCTGCCGTCGGTGCAACTCCCGACGCGGCCACCGCACGCTGACCGACTGGCACGATGCCTGCAAAACCGAGGGCTGGGCTCCCAACACCGAACTCATCGTCGGGCGCCTCAAGATGCTCCAAGAAGCCATCGCCCACCACGGAGGACAGCGGAAGGCTCGACCTGTATTGCGTTCCCAGCTGCGTCGACTGGAGCGGATTTTGGACCAGGAACAGCGAGAAGGTACCTAATGCGAACGGGTTGAGCATGCCGATGCCCCAAGCCTGTCTCAAGGAATGGGGGAACACTGCCCGAGCGGGCGCCTCAAGCGGTGTCTACCAAGACGCAGAAATTGTCGAACCAAACGCCTCCGTCGTTGTCGTTGCTGTAGAGACCCACCACCCCTGGACCCGAACCTGCAACCTCAGGAATCACCGCTTGGAGCACGACGTTGCCGTCGACAAGGACCTCGAGGTTCGCCCCATTTACCGATACGGCAAACTTGGAGAACACTTTTGTCGGGGGACGCTTCAGGAACTTTGAAGAATCTGCAGCAAGGACCTCACAGGCCCCCTCCTCACACCACACCACATCCATCCCGCCAGCGGGCTTGTACCGCCCGTAGTCTCCCTGAGGGTCATCCCAGCGCACCGCGAAGTACTTGTTCTGGTCCACAGCCCAGGCCAGCCCCGCAAGATCATTGAGTGAACCGGTCCAAGCAACATCGACTTCCATGTAGAAATGGTTGGCTGCACCAACATCCGAGGTCCACGCCACCGCATCGTAGAGCCCACCCCGGCCCTCTGTGAGTACTCCCCCATCGATGTGCCAATTACCATCTCCGACGTAGGACCAGTCTTCGAAATCATCAAACGGGGTGCAGTAGCTCTCTTCCTCGGTGCAGTCGGGAATTCCATTGCCGTTGGCATCAAACCCCTCGTCCACTTCTCCATCCCCGTCGTCATCAATTCCGTTGCATTCCTCTTCAACGGGCTCCTCCAGCGCAGTATCGATGATCGGGTCCCACCCCTGACCCAATTCGGGCACCGCAGCTTCGGGAACGGGCTCCTCTCCGATGATGGCGTAGTCCGAACAGGCCAACATCCCACTACCCACGACCCATCTTAGACACTTGCGCATAGACGACCTTCCAGGCTCATACTACCGTGAAACACAGCCATGGAACACCCCGTTTCCGACCCCGTGGAGACCCCGGCGGCTTCCATGCAATCCAGGCGCCCCGTATTCACGACAGCGCCGAGCACCCCCGCCGCTAGGCTTCAGCCCAAGGCCTCAAACCGCAGCTCGTAGCCATTGTGCTTGCGAACATTCAGCACGCGGTTTTCATCCAAGATCAGGTACTGACCCTTGATGCCACGCAGCGTTCCCTCGACCATCACTGTCTTGTCGAAAGAGAGACTCTTCACCTTCTCAGGATACTCCTCGACCGGGTAGTTGAGGTGCAACACCTCCTGATTCTCTTGGAGATAAGGCCGGTATTCGTCCGGAACATGCTCTTTGGCCAGGGCCACAGCGGCTTTCCAGTCAGGGTCCTGGAGGACATCGTTTTTGAGCATTTTCTGCCAGCTCGTGCGATCGGTGAAGGCCTCCTTCAAGGCCACCTCCATGAGGCCCGCTGCTGCACGATGTGGCGTTCTTGCCAGCACCATCGCCGCACTTGCACCCTGGTCAATCCAGCGAGTGGGCACCTGATCCGAGCGGGTGACGCCAACCTTCACATCGGAGGACACCGCCAGATAGACCACGTGCTCGCGCACATGGTGCTCCTTTTCCCACTCGACGTCCCGTCCTTCCCCGAGGTGGCCTCGGCAGAGCTCCGGACGAATGATGCACTCGGAGTTCATGGGAGAATTGCGCATGCACGGGAAGCAGAACCCCTGGGCAAAGGATTTCTTGGTCACACGACCGCAGGCAACGCAGGTGATCGTATTGAGGAAAGTCAACCGAATGGGCTTCCCAATCCAGGGGTTGAGGGGAACCGACTCTTCTCCCAGTCGAAGCGAGTAAGAGATGGGATCGCCCAACTCAGCGGTCATCTTGCTACTGGATCCCTCGACAATCATTGCGTCCTCCGTGCCCCCCTTCCCTAACGCACTCCAGCGACCCGGCGCCCGTTGCAAAGGACGACTCCTCGCCCGGCCGAAGAAAAGTGCAGCAGCGACGGCACACCTGCCTTAGAACGTTCCATCCCCATTCCCAACTCGGAGTCCCCGACATGGCCCTCAACCCCGCTGATTCCCAAGCCCGAACACAACTCTTTGGTGGGGAGGGTACCGTTACCACCTGGAGTCGACTTCCTGCCTCGGCGGCGCCCTTCAGCGCAG
>JAYXVV010000132.1:0-11891 GCA_036021505.1 Myxococcota bacterium
CGAGTTGTGGGTGAAGTGGTGAAGCTTGGTCTGCCCACGGGAGTTCAGGTTCTTGCTGGAGCGAATGTCGAGGCGCTGGGAGTCGCTGTGGCCGCTCAGGCCCACTTCATCCGGGTGGAGGGGTTTGCGTACGGGCATTTAGCGGATGAAGGCTGGATCGAGGCATGCGCCGGAGAGCTCCTGCGTGACCGGGCACGGCTTCAGAGTGCAGTTGCAATTTGGACCGACGTCCAAAAGAAACACGCTTCCCATGCGGTCACCTCGGACCTCAGTCTCTCCGAGTTGGGCCATGGCCATGCGTTCTGCGGGGCCGATGTTTTGATTGCAACCGGGCAGCGCACCGGGTCGCGAACGAATTTGGAGGATGTTCTGAGCCTTCGCGAGGCGGGTCTTCCCGTGGTTGTGGGGTCTGGGGTGGATGCAGAAGATGCAGCGATGCTGGCAAAATGGGCCGATGCGCTGATTGTCGGCTCGGCACTCAAAGAGGGAGGAGACTGGCGCCAGCCCGTCAAACTGGAGCGAGTGCAGTCACTCTCGGACACGCTCAAGTCAGGCTGACCACACGGACCGAATGCATCTGATCTATGCTGGGCACTCGATGAAGAAGCCTCTCCTAATCTCGGTTCGGGACAAGAATGACCCGATGGTCCAGCACGAGCGTTCCTGTTTTGAGGCGCGTGCAGGCTTGGAGATGGATGTGATCTTTGCGGTCGAGCGGCAGCTCGGAGAACACGTGCTCGAGGACAGACCTGCGCTGTTTTTCGGTGGGTCAGGGGCTTACTCTGTGACGGATTCGGACCCTTGGATTCGTGAGGCCCTCGATTTCTTCTTGCTTGTGGTGGACAAAAAGGTACCCGCTTATGCCTCTTGCTTTGCTTTTCAGGGCCTGGCTCTGGCGATGGGTGGCGAGGTATCCCACGATCCCGATTTCGCTGAGATGGGAATTGTTCCCGTGGAACTCAGCCCAGAAGCGAGAGCCGATTCCCTGTTTGGAGCGCTTCCCGCATCCGTGCCGGTGTGCAGCGGTCACAACGATCACGTTTCACGCCTTCCTGCAGGAGTGACGGCCTTCGCGCGGGGGGAGTTGGTAAAAAACCAAGCCTTCAAGGTCAATGGTGCGCCTTTTTGGGCGAGCCAGTTCCACCCGGAACTCACCAAAGCCGATCTGATCGTTCGTTGGAATTTCTATCGGGATGAGTTCACGACCGACCCGGATGAAATTGCGGCTACGGACGGAGTGCTGAACGCGGCTCCTGAAACTCCTGAGGTGAATGGCCTCATTCGTGCGCTCTTGTCGCTGGCTTGAGTCTCCCACCAGTTGGGATCGCCTTCTCTCGCAGCAAAACGATGAACGCCCCCAGGTGTGACAGAGACACTGGGGGCGTTCCTCGGCGTGCTTGCCGGAAGAGTTCTACTTCGCTTCGGTGCGGGCCGTGTCGCGGATGTCCTCGGTCACCAAGTCGAGCAAGGTTGTGGACAACGCAATGATTTGCTCGTGGGAGAAGCCTTCCGTCTTGAGTTGACGGTAGAAGCTGCGTGCCACGGTGCGATTGCGGTTCTGGTAGAGACTCTGCATGGTTCCAGATTGCATAGGAAACCTCCGTTGGCTGGGAGGTATGCAACCGGTATGCCAAAAACCCATTTCAAGTAAAAACAGCGGTTTAAGCCTTTCTTAAGGGCATTGTGCGTAATCTGGTTCGCTGAATTCCACTTCAGGTGCGAAGAGGTTTTCGCAGCATCAGTCGCTGTCTTCCAGTTTTCGAATGGCCATCTGAACCAGGCGCCGAATGTTGGGAATTTCGGGGTCCAGTTTGTAGGCGCGTTGCAGGTCCAAAAATGCCTGTCGGTAGCGTCCACAGTGGTAGTGGGCCAGACCCCTTCGGCATCGGGCCTGCGGATGGTCGGCTTTGATTCCAATCGCTTCATCAAAGAACTCGATGGCTTTTGCGTGTTCTTTCCGAGCCATGAAGAGGTCACCAAGAGCAATTAGTGGTGCAGGATGCGTCGGAAAGGAGCGCTGTGCTCGTCTGAAGTCGGACAAGGAAGCCGCGAAGTCTTTGGCTTCCAGCAGACAGCGTCCCCGCGCCAGAAGTGCGGGCAGATGCGTGTCGACCTGGTCCAGCAAATCGGAATAGGCCTCAATCGCCCGCTCCAGCTCTCCTTCAGAGTGAGCCTTTCGGGCGACATCCATCAGGGTTTTGAGGGCGTCTTCAAGAGGGGGGGGTGCGATCAAGGAATCGGAAGATTCAGGCTGTGCAGAAGCCGGTAGGATTTCCACGGAGAGGCCTGTTGCAGATTCTCGGGACTCTGGGACCCCTCCGAGTGGGATGGGGGGCGCCGTGGTGGGGCTCTTGGATGGGCTCTGAGGTGAGGCCGTTTCAGCGAGGCTCTCTTCCCCATTCTGGGCCGGTTTTTCTTGCTCCGACAAGTGGCCGGTCGAGTCCTCCTCGGGACCCACCGAACTCGCAATTTCCTCGCTCTCAGATTCCTCCGAGACCGCTGCTTTGAGAGGCTCAGCGGCAGGAATTTTTTCGCCGGTATCGCCTGAGGCTGATTCAGAAGAGGCGAGAGGTTCCGACTCGGAAGCCGGCTCGCTCTCAGGTGGAGTTCGCTTCAGCTCGGGCGGTGGAGGGGCTGTCTCGGGCGTGGAGTCGGCCTCGGGCTTCGCAATCGGATCGCTTGGGGGAGTGGCCTCTCGTAGGCTTGCAATTGTGGACACACGGGCAAAGCGCTTCTCGTCCATCGGGGTCAGGGTGAGTGGAGCCAAACTGGAGAGCGCTCGCATCTGGGCCACGTGATCCAGACGAGCATCAAGAAGCAGACGGATACGCTGAATCTCAGCTCTCTCGGGGCTGCTACCGACACGAATGGTTTCTTCCAGGCGCATGACCTGCCGAAAGTCCAGGTGTTCGTGAGCGAGGTACTCCAACTGGCGCTGACCGGCCTTGAGGACAGCAAGGATTCCCTCGCAGGATTCGATGGTGCTTCTTTTCGTGCGCTTTTTCTTGCTCATGAGACCGTGAACTACTTTCCGTCTTCCGAGCCCAAGGCTCCCATTTTCTCAGAGAGGTTGCCGATGCTGCTGAGAAGTTCATCCCGCAACTGGCGCATGCGACCCACGTTGTCTTCAAGTGCTCGGAGCTTGATCTTGAGTTCCATGTTTTCTTGGCCCAGCGAGTCGCCTTCCTTTTCCAGGCTTCGCATGCTCAGGCGATTTTTTTGGACCTCCTTGTGGGCTTCCTCAATCTCGCCTTCCATTCGGCGAAGGTCATCACGGGTCTCATCGCGCTCCTTCAGGGCTGCCCGATGACTCTCACGAACTTGCTCCGCACGTTGGTGCAGTGCGTCCAGGTCCTGTTGGATGGCCTCGGTCTGGGCATCGAGGTCCTCTCGCAGCTGTTTGGCGCGAGCGGCTTCGAGCTCGCTGGCAAGGATTCTTCGTGTCAGTTCTTCCGACTCCCGCATGGTTGTCATCAGTTCGGAGACGCGGGCCTCCAGAATGTCTGCGAGTTCGGCTCGGATGGCCTCGAGGCGGTCGGTGGATTTCTTGCTCATAGCTAGCGTTTCTCCCATACTCTCAGGAGAACTCTTATAACGAACCAGCGCAGGGTTTAGGAAGACAATGAAAAAAGCAGCCCACAGGCTGGCTCTCGTCGCCGCACCGTCCGCGCTTTCTCTTCAAGTCCTGTCGACTCTGTCCCAACAGTATGCGGTGAGTTCATGGAGCTCATCGGAGCGCATTGTTCCTCGTTTTCGGGAGGAGCGTCCAGAGGTGGTGGTGGTCTTGGGCTCGCGCAGAAACGAGAGCGCGATGCGAAAATTGGTGCACAGCTTGAAGACCGAACTGCGCCCTCCAACAGCGGTGTTGATCTTCGCGAAGGGGCTCCCTGACGATGTGCAGAATTTCCTTGAAGAGAGCCAATGCGATGGTGCACTCGGATTTCCAGCAGGCAATGACGCGCTTTTGGAATGGATGGAGCAGGTCCTCTCGGGGAAGCGTCCGGTTCATGGGAGCGCCGCACGACCCGGGAAGCTTCGCAGGGCGGTTCGTCGCCTCAGCGGATCCCGTGTTTCTTCAAGAGACGGGTGATTGATTTTCGATCCATATCGGCCGCTCGAGCTGCTTTGGAGACATTGCCCCCATGGCGCTCGATCAGGTCCACCAAGTATTGGCGCTCAAAGGCCTGGATGAGTTGTTCTTTGGCGTCCTTGAACGGCATCTGAGAGGCCTCTGGCGTCATGGCTGCGTCCTGGATGGAGAGCTTTGCACCAGGGGCTGCGGTCGATGTGGACCCGCGCAGGGCATCCGGGAGAGCAGACATGCCGATCGTAGCTCCGTCTGTGAAGGGGATTGCACGCTCAATCACATTGCAGAGCTCTCGAATGTTGCCAGGCCAATGGTAGGCGTTGAACAGCTCCAAAACGGCGGCGTCGATGCCCGTAACACCCGGGTTGTGCGGTGCGCGCTCGAGCAAGTGTTCAACGAGCATGGGAAAGTCCCCCATCCGCTCTCGAAGCGGTGGGAGTTGAACCTCCACCACCGCCAAGCGGTAATAGAGGTCTTCCCGGAAACGACCTGCTGCAACTTCTTCCCGAAGGTTTCGGTTTGTTGCACCCACTACGCGAACATTGACAGGGCGAATGCGTCCGGACCCAACGCGTCGCACCTCCCGCTGTTCGAGAACACGAAGAAGCTTGGGCTGGAGGTCCAAGGGAAGTTCCCCAATCTCATCCAGAAAGATGGTCCCGCCGTCCGCTTGCTCGAAGACTCCCTCTCGGGAACTGGTAGCGCCTGTGAAAGCTCCTTTTTCATGGCCGAAAAGCTCAGACTCAATCAAATTTTTTGCGGCTGCACCGCAGTCGAACACTCGGAATGATTTTTTTGAGCGTTTGGAGAGATCGTGAACGGCTCGGCTCGCGAGCTCCTTGCCCGTCCCTGTTTCACCGGTGATGAGGCAGGTCAGGTCGGTGGGTGCCACCCGTTCGATGATGGAGAAGACTTCACGAACAGCGGTGGAATTTCCGACCATGCCGGCAA
Source organism: Myxococcota bacterium (assembly GCA_036021505.1). GTDB lineage: Bacteria > Myxococcota_A > UBA796 > UBA796 > CAJQPC01 > JAYXVV01. The sequence continues at coordinate 5,039 of JAYXVV010000132.1, forward strand.
GTTTGTTCTTGCTCGAGGGCCTGATTTCAATCACCTCGTCCGCAGGCGTGAAGATCAATTCGGTCTTGCCCACCTTGAACTGAGTCTCAGGGGTGAGGAAGACTTCACGAACTCGAACGTCGCCAACGAAGGTTCCATTGGTGGATCCGCAGTCGGCCAAGAGTACGCCATCTTTTTCTCGCCGAACCTCAGCGTGCCGACGAGAGACTGTGGAGTCCGTCAACTCGATTCCGGAACCTTTGATGGAGCCAATGCTCACAACATCATGTTCCATCATCCACGAATGGCCAGCATCGGGACCCGAAACACAGGTAATCCGGCCTTTTCTGAGGTGGAGTTGACGCCGAGAGGGCTGAGCCAGTGTGGTGGTGATATCGCTCATGCTTGTGCTCCGAGCCTCTAGCCTACTCCATGCGAGCGTTAATCTGAATCCTCGGCGTTGCTTGGTCCGGAAGACATCAGGTTGCGCTTCATGAGGCGCTGGATGGATTTGCGATCAATTCCTGCCGACCGTGCGGCATGAGAGATGTTGCCATTGTGGTTTTCGAGAAGCCGGGAAATGTAGGCGTATTCGAACACTTCGAGCCAGAGCCTCTTGGCGGATTTGTAGGCGAGGTCATACCGAATGGATGGGGCATCGAGACGATGACCGGTTTCATTGGACTCGGAGATCGGAGAAGGAGCAGTGGGCGTTTTTCGAGGGTGAGATACCGCGGTATCGCGAATCCTGGGAGGAAGATCGCTGAGGTTGGCTGTGTCCCCGACGGTCAGCCCGGTGAGGTAACGAGCGCAGTTGTAGAGCTCGCGAACGTTGCCTGGCCAGGAATAGCTGGTCAGGTGCTCGAGCACCTCTGGTGAACATCGGAGGGCCTCTCGACCTTGTTGGAGGGACAACTTGTCCAAGAAAGACTGCAAGAGAAGAATGACGTCGCTCTCTCGTTCTCGCAGTGGAGGGAGGACCACTTGGACCACATTGAGGCGGTGGTAGAGGTCCTCGCGGAATGTGCCGGCTTGCACCGCTTCCTCCAGGTTGCGGTTCGTGGCAGCAACGATTCGAAGATCGGCCGTCTGAATGTCGGTTCCCCCCACGCGCCGGTACTCCCTTTCCTGAAGCAGGCGCAAGAGCTTGACCTGAATGGGAAGCTCGAGTTCCCCAATCTCATCCAGAAAAAACGTTCCGCCATTGGCGGCTTCCACCAGGCCATTGCGGCGGGACTGAGCTCCGGTGAAGGCCCCTTTTTCATGCCCGAAAAGCTCGGATTCCATCAAGTTTCCTGGAATCGCCGCACAGTCCACAGGAATGAAAGGCTTTTTTGCACGATGTGAAAGGGTGTGGAGCGACCGAGCATACACCTCTTTACCGGTTCCCGACTCGCCGGTGATGAGGACCGACAGATCCGTTGGGCCAACCCTGTCGAGAAGCTCTTTGACCCGCCTCATCGCCGGGGAATCTCCCACCATCTCATGTTTGCTCTGAGGCTTGAGGGCTCCCACCTGGGCTCTGAGCTTTTTGTTCTCCGCTTTCAGCTTTTTGTGGTTGAGGGCCCGCTGGACCGTGATTGTCAGCTGCTCTGGGCCGAATGGTTTCGGGAGGTAGTCGTAGGCGCCGGCTCGAATGGCCTCGATGGCGGTCTCCAAGGTGGCATGGGCGGTGATGAGTATGACGGGCACTTGGGGGTGTTTTCTGGAGACGAGGTTGAGCAGCTCAAGGCCGCCAATCCCAGGCATCATCAGGTCCGAAATGATGAGATCAGGCGGAACAGTCTGCTGCATTCCGAGCAAAGCCTCCTCCGCACAGGTGGCTGTCGTGACCTCGAGGTCCTCTCTCTGGAGGATGCGCTCGATGGACCGCAGGAGTTCCTTTTCGTCATCGATGACAAGAACGCTCGGCTTGCTCATGAGGCCTCCGGGGGGAGAATGACCTGGAAGGTGCTGCCTTGTCCGAGGACGGATTGCACAGTGATTTCTCCGTTGTGGCGTTCTACGATGCCATAGCTGACCGAAAGGCCCAATCCGGATCCTTCGCCGATGCCTTTTGTGGTGAAGAACGGATCGAAAATTTGCTCACAATCCTCCGGTGCAATTCCCTTGCCATCGTCCACCACGGAGAACCCAGAGGGGTGTGTGAGCAGCGTGACCTTCGAGGCTCCGGAATCAATGGCATTCTTGGTCAGGTTGAAACAGACCTGTTCGATGGCGGCGCGATCGAGGAGAAACGAACCCCTCTCTTCATGGATGCAGTGAAGGTCCACATTCCTCTGTTTGGCATGGTGTTCGAGCAGAGAAGTGGTGAGTTCTGCGATCTCTTTGAGAGAACACGGAGCGCGGTTGAGATCGCTTTTTCGGCTGAACCTCAAAAGGTTCTGGGTGATGGTGGCGATGCGTGTCGCCTGGTGCTGGAGGGTCTCGAGATCATCAATCAACTCGGGGTCGAGACCCTCCTCATCAGCAGTGGAGATGAGCAGTCCAAGTCGCGTCAGAAGAATGCCGGTTGGGTTGTTGACCTCGTGGGCGACTCCAGCCGCCAGTTGGCCGACTGCAGCGAGTTTCGCGGCCTGCAAGAGTTGCTTTTGAGCCTCCTCGAGCTCTGAGGTCCGCTGAGCCCCCCGGGTTTCCAGTTCGTTGTTGAGTGCGGTGATGTCGTGTTGATGCTCCTCCACAGAAGTTCGGAGGGCCTCCAGTGCGCGCCCGAGCTCGGAGATCTCCCCTCGGCCACTCGGAACTTCGAAGGGGGTGTGCCAGCCGCTGGCCTCTGCGGACCGGACTTGAGAAATCAGTTTGAGAATGGGGCGGGTAACGAGGGCGTCGATCAGCGCAGCCAGGGCGATCGCGGAGCAGAGAGCAATCGCGGAGAGTCGGGGCAGGAGGTCTCGCCGTTCCTCCGGATCGCTGGAGATGGAGACTTCTAAGATGAGCAGCGCGACGATAACAAACAGGGTGAGACCGACGCTGAGTCGGACCGCCAAAGGAGAGAGTCTGCCCGTCGAGGGAGGCTCAGTTCGCTTGGGGATCGAATCCACCATGAGAGTGCTGCTCCTCGATCGCATCGGGATCCATCCAGGAGATGCAGGTGACCGGGCAAGCGTCGATGGCATCTTGAATCAAATCCATCGGGCCATCTTGGATCAAAACCTCGGCCTTGTCGTCTTCTTGGTCGGGCAGATGAAACACCACCTTGGTGTTTTCTTCGCAAGTCCCACAAGAGATGCATTCCCATTGGTCGATGGTCAAAACGTCTCCGGCAGCCTTGGAGATGGAACTTTCGTTCTCAATCGGACCCCAGAACTGAACGCCATCGGCGTTGAGGTTGAGTCCCTCTCCAGCGAGCTCGACATCGCGACCATTGGCCTTCATGCGAGCAAGATAGGCCTCCCGGCCTGTGGAGGCATCGTCGGCATAGAGTGCTGTGCCCAAGTCTCCGGCAGCGGCACGTTTTGCCAGGGAGGAGAACGGGCCAAGGGCGGCATTTTTGGGCGGGGCTGGAGGCGGAGTTGCGGCGACAGCGTGGCGCCCTGTTGCAGGAGCGTCGCGTCTGAGCGCCATCAGAGTGGCGCGAGCACGGGTTCTCAAGCTCATGGTGGGCCTCCGGTTGACATGACCCTAAGATAGCATTGCTTCCTAACGTGTGCTTCGAGGAACCTTTCGCCAGTTCCCGGATGGGATGAAGGTGCCGTTGGACTCCTCGACCTGTTTGAGGGTCATGACATACGCCCATGCGTTGAGGTTTTGGCCCTGCCACTCGACGTGGATCTTGCGGCGACTGTAGAGCCCACGATCCACGCCTTCGACCAGATCAAGGACCATGAATTTGCTCATGGAGGGCAAGGAGACCAGTTCTCCCATGGCCCATCCGTCTCCCCCATCGGGGACGAGTGCGGGGTACCCGGCTGGAAGACGAAAGAGCTTTCCCCGGGTTCGAACCTGGCGGACGTCGAGTCCCGCAAGATACCCGTGCAAGGGTTCCCCTTCCATGAGACTTCCATAGACAAAAAGAGGAATTTTCACTCTGCGACCATCTCCTCGATGTGGCGCTGGAGCAGGTCCTCCAGAAAGACCAATTTGCTGGCGACCTCTTGGTCCTCGGGTTCTTCTTTGAGGCGCACAAAAAACGTCTCGTCCAGAACGAGTCGCTGGGCAAGTCGGTCACCAATTCCAAGGCCGACCAGGAGATCGCCCAGAAGGGCATTGGGCTCTGCACGCGTTTGTCGGGAGACGAGCCAGCCTTTGCCTTCAGCCATGGATTCCAGGATGTCGCTGAGTGTTCCCAAGACCTGGTTCTGGTGTTTGACGACAGGACCTGAGGCGTTCCGATGTATGGAAATCGGCAGGTTGCCTCGTCGGTCCAGCACAAGCAGAGCAGTGGCCATCGCGACGAATGGGATGTTGGTGACGGCGAGCAGCCGGAGAGTCACGGTGTCCGCAACGGTCTTGGGCAACGGAAGTCCGGGTGGAAACAGACCTCCGTGTACCAGCACCCGATGGTCGGTAGCCTCGGGAAGTCGGACACCGTTCTTGGTCCGATTGCTGCGCTCGAGTTGGGCATTGATGTGCTTCACCCCCTGCAGAAGGAGCTGCAGACTGGGAGGAAATGTGATCACGAGGCTGTCGCCCTGGAGCAAGTCGAGAAAAGCGCCTTCCAGGAGAGGCGGGGGGTCCCCGGGATCCTCTGCGAGAGGGAAGGCCTCGATGGGTCGGCCCAGAAGAATTCGGTCGAGGTCTTGGGAAAGCTGAGCGGGGCGGATGCTCTCTCCAAAGACCCTCCGGTCCCAGCCGGAATAGCGATCGCGCAGCGCCGAGTAACGAATGGCTTCCTTGGGGTCGCCGGCCGCAGCCTTTCGTAGACAACTGAGATAGGCTCGGTAGCGAGGGTCAGAGAGTGCGACCCCCACCACCGTGTCTGCAACATCGCGTCTCCATGCTGCACCCCACGTCACCACCAGGCGGTCGTCCACCCGTCGAGCATCGCCTCGGCGCACGGCCATTTCGATGTACGAACCGATCCCACAGTCCTTTGCGCCGCTGGTATCCAAGACGGCTCGGAGGTGTCCTGTGCCGAGTTCTCCGTGGTCCAGAAGTGCTCGAAGGACCACCCGGTAGACATCAGGGCTCTCATCGGTACCGGCACGCAAGTCGAGGAGGGGAGTGACTGCCCCACCGGGATCGTAGGCCGGTGCGAACTGAAAGCTCATCTGACGGGAACTCTTCAACGGCTTCTTTCGGTACTTGATGGCCGGCTGAAGGAGGCTGCGGACAGCAGAGGCCCGCCTGCGAGCTGTTGTTGGAGCCATCTCGGGCACGGTGGTTTCGATGAATTCGGCAATGAGATCGGCGGAAGGCAGAGCATCTTGGCCGCTCATGAGATCGATCACAAAAGGAGTGGACCAGATGGCCTCTGCATAGACTTTTGGACGTTGTCGGCCAGCGTAGACGAATTCGAGACCCAATCTCGTGAGGTGGGGATCCCGGGATTCCTGGGTTTCGATGAGTCCAAGCCAGTCCCCTGCTTGCGTGTAGTAGTGAATCGTTCGTACTTCGCAGTCCAGGACTTCAGCGAGCGCCTTGGGATCGCGAACACCTTTCGCGACAAATTCGAGAACGCGGGTGAGAAAACGCACATTGTTGGCGTTTGGAATCAGAGTGTGGCGTGGGGTTCGTTTGGCCATTGAGGAGTACTAATCTCTTTGTTTCACAGCGGCTCCTTGCAAGCTGTTTGTCTTGACACGGCAACAGTTCGGGGTGAGAGTGAAGGATGGAGGTCGTTGATGGAGCGTGAGGCGCGTTCATTTGAGGGATGGCAGCTGCGTCGAAATGCAGCATTCTGTCCGGAGGCCTCGAGAGGCGAGTTGGATCTCCGGGACAAGGCCGCTCGACGTCTGAGGGCCCGCTTGAGGCGCATGCAGCCGACTGTGCTGTTGACGCCTCGCTGGTCGGAAGCGAGAGCCTTTATGCAGGAATTGTCGCTTCAGCTGGCGGTGGATGAACCCGCGCTTTTGTGCCGAAGCGTTGCGTTCTCGGGACTTCGAGGGCACCGCCTTAGCGAGGCAAGACAGAGAGTTCTGACAGCCCTTGCTGAACTCTCAGCTCCGCACTGGTCGGAGGCTCAGGTACCCTACGTGGCGAGTACAGAGGGCTTTCTCATTGCAGCAAGAGATTTGATGTATCGGGCATCGGAGGGCGAACACCGGGTGGCCATGTTGGCTGAGGGGGTGGACCGACTCCATGTTGAGGTGCTCTCAGCTCTCAGCGAGGCCTGGAACCAGTACCAACAGGAGACAGGAGGCGATCGGCGCTTTGTGCTGCTGATGGCAGGTCAGCTGCCTCAGCCCGCATTCGGAGCGGAGGGGGCTGAGGAGGTGCTTCTCCCTGATTTCGCTCGCCAAGAGGCTCTCCGAGTGCTCTCGCCTGAGGAGGCGTGTGATGAGCAAACGAACATGGCCTTGGAGTTCGCGGGAGGGGTTCCAAGCTTTGTCGGGGCCCTCTCTGAAGGGGTGAGAAAGTTGGGTGGGCTTCCCTATTCTTCCACGGGGTTAAGCCGCCTGCTCGGCGCGGTAGAGGGGGACATTCGGGCTGTGCTGGATCTCCTCGCTGCTGAGCCCGCCTTAGCGGAGCGACTGGAGTCGCTGGCCTCGGGAGAGGAGGCCCTGATGGAGCCCGATTTGGACGACAGGCTCATCGCATCCGGGGTGGTGACTGTCTCCAAAACTGGACCCCAAGGAACTCGGGTGCAGCTGAGGGCACCGCTCCTGGCAGCGGTGTTAGGCTGAGCAAAACATTTCCCAACCAGGAAAAATGGATCTCATTGGTGCGCTGTGCCCCGTTTAGTTGGTGCGTAGGCTGCCAATATTCAGGGTTT
>JAYXVV010000133.1:0-3199 GCA_036021505.1 Myxococcota bacterium
AGTGGTCGCTATGTGGTTGTGAGTCGGGTGGATGAAGAGTTCGCAAAGCGAGAGCAGGGCGTGTCTGTAGGCGACATCTTGGTGGAGCCGTTCCAACACGATGATGTGTCTTCCCCGCGCTATGAACTGCGAATTGAAGAGTCTTTTCAGGAGAAACCCAAGAACGACCTTCCCCGCAAGCTCTTTGGCTCCGGGCCCGATCCCTTGATTATTGGCGAATTCCCCATCCAAGTGGGATTTGGCGACATCAAGCTTCGCTCGAAGCACATTGCAACCTACCGCTTGGGGCCCGTGTTCTACGAACTGAGGCAGCGGACTCTTCTTGTTCGGGGCCTAAAAGACACACTTAAAGAAGACAACCTCAAGACCAAAGGCTTCTTGCTCTTTCCCAACCCGGCTCCCCCGAAAGACCTGTTTTCGGCGTCGCATGCCTCAGAGGATGACCAGGAGGAAACCACCGCCGCGGAGACTTCGGACAGTCAGAAAGGATCAAGCAACTGTTTGCTCTGTCAGCGTGAGTTGACGGACCCAGAAAGTCAGGGGAGGGGTGTGGGACCGATTTGCTTTGGCAATCTAAAGCTGGAAGAAGAAGTCGAGCCCGAGAACCTGGAACACGCCGTCGGGTTGCTGAGTGAGGCCGCCGCCGTGTTCCGGGTTGATCCACTTCGGGCTGCTGAAATCGCGAAAGAAGTTTCAGAATTGGGCGCAACAACATTTGCCGCATGGTTGCAGGCTCGAACCCCTGCGTTGTTGGGCTGGAGCGAACGCACCGATTTTCAAGAGCGTGTTGTGATTGAGGGGGCAGGGCCCCAGCTGACCCTGGGTGCAGCCCGCTTGCTTACGGCCGTTATTCGTTCGGCTCTCCCCAACATTTATCGGGGTGCTGACGATCAGATTGGAGTAGGCCTGCATCTCCCGAGCAATGTGGAAGACAACTTGGACCCCCTTGGGCACGAGGACTGCATTGTTCTGTATGACCTGGCTGAGGACGGCAGTGGTGCGGTGTCCAGTTTGTTCCGTGACAGCCCGGAGTTGCTCTTGCGGGTCTGTCGCATGACCGTAGAGCGTGTGCTCTACAACTCTCGGTTGAGCACTCGTTACGACTATTGGGGAAATCGCCGGGAGATTCTGACAGGGGGAGACGCTGTGTCCCTCCGGACCTACGGGGAGGATGTCGAGCGGTCGAGCAGCCAGAAGAAAGCGATGCGCGAGGATCAGGACCGTCGTGTGGCCCTTTTGGATTGGCTGGACTCTCGCCTTCGGGCGGAAGGCAGTGCGATTACTGGCGCCGAGCCGGGTCGCTACACCGATTTTGGAGAGCCGGGTGAGGGCGACTATTTCGACTATGGCCGCTGTTGGTACAGCGAGACGGGCAGTGTTCGGAACTTGATGTGGTCGAAGCTAAGATGGCTGCGAAATGAGGACATGGAAGCCTCTGTCGACGTGGGCTTTGGTCGGAAGACTGCCTTGGCGGCAAGTGCACTGTTCCGCCCGCAAGATGAGTCAGCTGAAGACGGTCTCAAAAGCCTGATTGAGAAGGCCAAAGACAGTCCAGTTTTAGCGCATTTGGGTCACAACTTGTTCTCGGATGTGGCCGGTGCTTGGTTCTGGAATCCAGAAACTCAGCAGGACGCCCAAATGGCGCCCCACATAAAGGCTGCTGAGCGCTTGGTGTGGATCAACATGGCCGCTGCACAGGATTGGAAGGCCTTGGACAAGCTTTTGGGATTGCTTGTTGAACGCTACGAGCAGCACGGGAAAAAAGACGGAAACCTCATTCACTTCCTCGCTCGATTTGTGGAAGGAATGGCCGACCGTCAGTTCACGGCCGGGGAGCCCATGACACCGGTTCAGGTGCTTTTGAGAGGGTCAGGAGACCCGGTGTCGAAGGCGACGCTTTTGGCGGTGATGCTCATGCGGTGTGGGTTTGAAAGCGGGGTGTTTGTGTCGCTCAAGCACCGGCGGGCCTTCGCCGGTTGTACTCAGCCGCGCCAGTTGGAAGGTGGACCGGACAAGCAACCGAAAACTCCGGCACCGGGGCAGCGCATTTGGGCCGTCAAGGACATCGAAAAAGGTCGCCACTATTCCCCCATCTCATGCAGCAGTCTGGGCGCCTATGGGGCGGAGCCGGTGTGCCCGCAGCCGGAGGATTGGACCTTTTATCCTTTGACGGCCGCCCTTTTACACCTTGGGGAACTTTCTCATGTTGAGCAGGAGTTCCAGGAAGCGCAAAAGCAGCTCGCAGCAGAGGCCGAGCTGAATGCCGATGGCGTGGAAGTGGTGGACCCCGACGATGAATCCGGCCAACGGGATGTGACGGAAGCAGATGTTGCCGCAGCTGTACAAGAACTGTCGCGCAATCCTGTGGTAGGCACACCCGAGCCTGCGCCATCCTCACCCCCTAAAACGGCAGGAAGTTCCCGCGATGGCACGATTGGTCAGAAACTCGAGGCCATGGAGGCTGACGCAGGGTTGGAGGATGCCGTAAATCAAGATCGTCCAGAGGCCCAGGAGGAAAAGCCTCCGCCTCGGATCTCCCAGGTCAATTTCCTCCACCCCAAGGCCGGCCAGATCTTCGGCGAGGGGACAGACGTTTCTTTCATTTTCACCGTCCGACTTGAGAACGGCCTGAATGAAGACGTGTATTTCGACCACGTGAACCTCAATTTGAAGAAGGAGATCATTCGTCAAACGGATGGCTCGGCCGTTGTGGCTCGGTTGAAGAGTCCCATTGCCAACCAGCTGCCCGACGGACGTTGGCAGTACACGATCACGGCAAGCGGTTTGGAGGCCGGGGGGTACCGTCTTCGTGTGGTTCTCAGCATTGAAGGGCATGCGGGGTCGGTCTTCGAGTCGGGCTTGGCCTTTGCCGTAGAGGACACCACTCCTCCCGCTCCCTCGGAGGCGGAACAGGGGACTTCCCCTGGGCCGGAGGCGTCCACGGAGTCGGTCCGAGAGGAAGCCAGCGATCCCGCATCCACCGAGACTCCGCCCGAGGCCGCTTCCGCTGAAGAGGCGGAGGCACCTGAGTCCGCAACAGAGGAGGCTGTCGAGGAGCAAGGCCTTTTGGCGAAAGCGTGGGACATGATTCGCTCGCGGGTGGCTCCCTCCGATGCGGACGCTGTCAAAGCGCTGTGGGACGAGGAGTGGGCACCCGAGCTGGATGAGGCTGTGGCGGGCTTTGTGGAGGGCTTATCGG
>JAYXVV010000134.1:0-14020 GCA_036021505.1 Myxococcota bacterium
CAATCAGAATCCTGAAGATTTTCTGGCGGAGAGAGGGGTGAGTGGACGCGGAAGCGTCCCCGAAGAGCTGCCGACTCGCCGCCCAGCGGAGACCCCTCCGGCGACGATGCCCGCCCCGCCTTCTGCACCCGAGCCGGAACCCGAGCCCGCTCCGCCTCCTGCACCCGAGCCGGAACCCGCACCGGAGCCGGAGCCCGCCCCGCCTCCTGCACCCGAGCCGGAACCCGAACCCGCCCCGCCTCCTGCACCCGAGCCGGAACCCGAACCGGAACCCGAGCCCGCCCCGCCTCCTGCACCCGAGCCGGAACCCGAACCGGAGCCCGAGCCCGCTCCGCCTCCTGCACCCGAGCCGGAACCCGAGCCCGCCCCGCCTCCTGCACCTGAACCGCAACCTGAGCCCGAGGTTGAGCCCGAGCCTGCTCCCAGTGTCGAGGATCTCACGGCGCACATGCAGCGGGGAGAGATTGATTCGGCAAAAGCGGCTTCTTCACCTGCACCGGTCCGGGTGGCTGTCAACGATGAGCCAGAAGAGGACCCGAATGTCGTCTCTGTAGAGTTTGAGGGGGAAGAATCCCCCCATGAACCCTCGGATGCCGTGCAGCTGAGCCCCGCAGAGGAACCCAAGGGAGACCCTGGAGAAATCGCTTACGTGAGTCCCATTCATCGCGAGCTTTGTGAGACCGTCGAGCGCATCTTCACAGCCTACGCAGAAACGGAGGTTCCCCCAGCTGTCACAGAACTCAAGGACCTTATCGTCCAGGCACAGTTTGAACAGGTACGCTCCGAAATCACCAACATCTGGAACAACCTCTTGAAATACCACCAGAGGACCGGAACGCGCCTGCAGCATCAGGTCACAACCACGTTCAACACCATCAACACCCTCGTGCGCAAACTCAACTGATGCGGGCCGCGGTGTTCACAGCCCTGCTCATCGGTGCATCGGCTGCAGCCACCCCCCCGGCCGAGCCGCCTCCCACGGTGTTGGACCGTCTGGCTGCACAGGCGGATCAGAGCGAGGACCCTCAGCACCAGCTGGAGTTGCAGGATCGCATTGCAGCTCTTCCCATGGTCACATCCGACCTCCAGGTCTGTCTCCAGACCTGTGCCAATGCACTGGCTCGGGCTTGGTCTGCCCATGCCTTGGGCCACCTTCCGTCCGCTAAAAACCAGAGGCTCTTGGCCAATGCCCTCAAATCCAGCGATGCATCGGTCCGACGGGAAGCCATGGAAGGGCTCGCCAACATTGGTGACCGCTCGACCATTCCAGAGCTTGTGCAGGCTGCTGCACGAGAGCCCTCCGAGGCCCTCAAAGAGCTTGCACAGGAAGCCGCTGAGTCCATTATCGCTCGTGACCGCGAACCCGCTCCGCCCGAGACAATGGACCTCGACTCCGAGGAACCGCTGGAACGTGTGGCTGCCATTGAGGGGCTACAAAATGTCAACAACTGGAGCTACCGACCGCTGCTGATCAACGCCTTGGAGGACAGCCACCCCGCCGTGAAAAAAGCTGCAGTCTTGGGATTGGGCTCTCTGGGTGATGCTCGAGCACTTGAGGTATTGCACCCCCTTCTGGAGGAGCCCCCGGGCCCCCTCCTCCATGCCACCATCGGTGCGATCGCGACTCTCAGCAACCGCAGCAGCATCGACTTCTTGCTGCCCCTTTTGAAATCCGACGATCCCTCCACTCGCCAGTACACCATTCGAGCACTCGGCTGGATTCCTTCCCCACGAAGCCTCGAGGCGCTTCAAGCCTTGACGGGCGATCCCGTTGAGGATGTACGAACCGAGTTCCTCCTCGCGCTTGCCAAAATGACCGACTTGGAGGTCGGTCCGATACTGACCGACTTCCTCAATGATGAATCGCTGTTCCTTCGAGCGGAGGCGGCCCGACTCCTGGGTGAAACTCGCTACGAGGGAGCAGGGCCTCCCCTTGTAGGGGCCCTGAGCGACACCGATGCACTGGTCCGGATCAATGCCGCATCAAGTCTCGCCTCCTTGGGTTTTCTCGCCGCGGAGGTCGCCCTGCGAGAGGCGCTCGCTTCAGCCGATTCGGAAGAAGAGTCGGTGTTCTACAACCGAGCCCTCGAGTCTCTCGGGCTCAGCGCTCCCCCCCCTTAGCTCATCGACTCTCCGTCTTCCCAGCGCTCGATGAGCTGCTGCACCTCATTGAAGTCTTTGGGCTGGAGCTCCTCAAACTGGACCCCCATACCGGCCTGCATTCCACTGGAGTTTTCCGGTTCCACCACCCAGCGGACGACTGCGTACGTCTCAATCGGCTTTTTGCGCTCCGGAAGACGAAACCTCATTCGAAAACGAGTGCCCAATTCAAGAGGCTGCCCAGTGGCGATGAACATCCCGCCAATTGAAACATTGGCCGTGTAGTCAAACAAAAAGTCTTCCGTGGTCTCGTACTCCACCATCACACGAATCGGGAGGCGACGGTTGGTTCTACGCTCAATGGAAGGGGCTTTTGGCATGGTTCTCTCGTCCGGTTGAGACCGCTTCAACTCAAGGCTAAACCTCAGGTCTGAGACTCGAGGATGAAAATCCACCTTTCGCTGACACGCTCTAGGCTTGCACCAACAGGCGCAGTTCCGTAAGCTGCCTTGGACTTTCCGTCCATGCAAGCAAAGGAGGCCCCTGATGTTGCGCAGACTGTGCTTAGCTGCACCACTGGCATTGCTAAGTTGCAATCAGTACGACGTTTTTCTGCTCAGCGGCTACGAACAAAGTACCTTCTCCAACGACGCCGACATTGTCTTCATTATTGACAACTCAGACTCCATGACGGACGAGGCCGAAGCACTCGCACAGAATTTCTCGAGTTTCATCCGCGACCTCACGAGTGCCTCCAGCTATGGCGATGAAGGCCTCACTGCGGCAGTGAGCGACTACATTTCCTCGACCGGCGACCGCGGGAGCGTGATCGATTTTCAACTCGGCATCACCACGACCTCCATCGCAGGGGATGCCCCTGGACGAGCGGGTACCCTTGTCGGAAGTCCCGACATCGTGACCAAAGGGTCGGACGATGTTGCTCTGAACTTCACTCGCAGTCTTCTTTGCGAGGCGACCTGTTTCAATGTCAATCTCGTACCCGCCGATTCCACCTACCAGTGCGACGCAGACAATCCGGAAATGCCCAATCCCATTTCGCAGCAATACCTGGACTGCCTGTGCGGATCCGACCGATGGGAGAACAACTGCGGGGCGGGCACAGAAGAGGGACTTGAGGCGGCATTCGACGCCATGTGCCGAGCGGCAGACAACCCCCCAGAGGAATGCTTCACGGAGTACACTGAACTTGCGAGCCTCAGCGAGACCGATGCGGGTACGAGCAGCGGACTGATTCGACAGGATTCCACCGTGATTTTCGTGGTGGTCAGTGATGAGGGAGACGGTTCCCGTCGCATCGAAAACACCAACCCGAATCCCGAGAAGTACACCGACCTTCTCGACAAGTTCAACAAACGCTACCGGTTTGCCGTAATCGGCCCCCCCTATGACCCCGAGACGGACTCGCTGACCTGCAACTCAGGCGGTGCTACCAAATGGGGAACAGAGCGCTATCAAAACATCGCCACCAGTTCTTCCGGATTCTTCAACACCATCTCAGGGGAAGACGAAACTGGAGAGTGTGGAATCACGGATTTCTCGGTCCACCTCGATGACCTTGGAAAGCTGCTGAACTCCCTGAAGACCTCCTTCCCGCTTCAGTCCACTCCGGACATCAACACCATCCAGGCGTTTGTGGACGGCAGCCAAGTGGCCCAGGCAGTCGATACCCGCTCTCAAGCGGATCAGGCGATCGGAGGAGACCCGCTGTACGAGGAGGGTTGGGCCTATGACCCTGGCACCAACTCCGTCGTCTTCTACGGCAACACGATTCCTCAGTACGGCGAAGAAGTACGAATCTATTACCGGCCCCTTGAGGGCATGCCGCGAGAGCTGCCCTTTTAGTCAAGGATATTTCGATGAAAACCACAACCTGCCTGACTTTGATTGCCGGCCTCGGCCTGACCAGCACCGCCCTGGCGGAGGACCCTGTCGACCTCGGAGTCCTCAAAGATTCTGAGATTCAAGTGATCCAAAAGCGCCTCCATCCCAAGTCGGGGAAGACCGAAATGGGTGGCCAACTGGGTGTCATCGGTAATGATCCCTACACCGTTGCGCCCAAGGTCCAGCTGACCTACGGCGCTCACAGTTCAGAGACCCGCGGTTGGGAGGTCCAACTTGGACTCGGCTACGGCATTCCCAACGGCAACTACCGCCTTCTCGACTCCCCGGCATATGGCAAGGTCCCCGAGGCCACACGTTACCTGGCCAGCATCACCGGAGGACTTACTTTCTCTCCCCTGTACGCGAAGTTCACCCAAGACGGGCAGAAGGTCTTCCACCATGACATCTACTTCCCGGTCGTCGCCGGCTTGACTGTCGAACAAACGGTGGACCGCAACCTCAATGAGGACGCGCTCGCTCGGTTCGCCTTGGCTCCGACCGTCGGCATTGGACTCGGTGCGCGGGTCTTCCTCCACAACAACATGGTCCTTCGCGTCGAAATGCGAGATGACCTGATGGTCCAGTTCCGAACCGGAACAGGCACGTGGAACTTCAAACAGAACATCGGGGTACATGCGGGCATCACCCTCTTGGGGGACAAGTGAGACTCCTCTGCGCCGTCTTTCTTTCCATTCTGAGCAGCGTTTCGTGGGCTCAGGAGCCCACTGATGCCGAGTGGGCCGCTGCCTTCGAGGAGTTCGATATCGCGATGGCTCGCGGCAACTCCACCTTAGCGGCAGATGCACTCGTGGCCATGCTCGAGGACCCGGACAAAGAAGTCTTTCACCCTGAGGCCCTCCACAACTTGGGAGACGTACTGATGGCATTGGAGCTTCCATACGGCGCACTCAACGCCTATGCTGAAGCCCTCTCCGCCGGGGAAAACGCTCCCGTTCCCGCAGTGAACAAAGCCCTGGCAGTGGCAGATGAACTCGGAGATCTCGCCTTGCTCGAGCCAATCTTCGGAGCCAACGTCGGACTGAATGTCAGCGGTGAAGCCCGTGCCTCCATGGCCTGGCTCGCTGCCCGGCAGAATTTCCGAGAGGGTCAACTTGGCGTGACACTCGGAATTCTGGCACTCATCAGCAACGACAGTGCACACTACATCGATGCGCAACACCTCAAAGGCATCGTGCTTTCGATACAAGGACGCTACACCGATGCACTCGCTCCTCTTCTCACCGCGTCGGCCATGGAAGCGGACGCAGAAACCCTTGACCTGATTCACCTGAATGCTGGCCGAGCCTACTACGGCGCCGGCAACTATCCTCGAGCCATCGAGTACTTCGCCAAAGTTCGCCGAGAATCCCCGCATTGGCTTGAGGCACAGTTTGAGCGCGCATGGGCCCACTTTCGCATCGAGGACGTCAGCGGCGCCGTCGGCTTGCTGCTGACGCATTTGTCCCCTTGGTTTCAGAACGCCTACCTCCCGGAAGCGCACTTGCTGCAGACCTACTCGCTCTTTCTCTTGTGCAAATTCCCCTCCGCCAATGTTGAAATTGATGCCTTCCGGGAGAAATACCTGCCTGTGAATGCGCAGCTCGAGTCCTCTCTCATGAGCAGTGATGCAGCGAGTGTTTTCCAACAAACGCGAGGGCTTCTCACTGGAGAGCGAAGCCAAGTTCCTGCGCAGATGTTGGCTCCCTACCTCAAAGAAACCCGATTTCTGACCTCTGTTGAAGCTGTTGCTAAGGCTGAATCCGAGCTCTCAAGACTGAGAAATGTGAGCGCCAACCCCTTCGCATCGAAAGTGACCGAGTGGGTTGCACAACGCCGTCAGACCCTGATTCAATCGGAGGGTGAGCGGATCAAAGCCAGCCTTCAGGGTCAAGCCAATGCCCTTGCGACCATGCTCTCCGATACCGAAATCGCGCGTCTCGATATCCTGCGGCTGGAAACGCAACTTTACGAGCAAGCTGCCGCCATCGGTGAGATGGCAGAGGCTCGCAAGCTCGCCCAGCGAAATCTGCGTGTTCCTCGAGGGGAACAACGTTGGGCTTTCCAGGGCGAGTACTGGGCCGACGAGTTGGGCTACTACCGCGTCACAGCCGTCCCGGAGTGCCCGTCCTCACTCCAAGCGGATACCCAGGCCCGCTAACAGCGCCCTTTCCCTTTCCGGGGCATGCTGCGAACTGTGACGCAGGCAGACGACTCAAGCAGCCGCTGCACTGCGCACTGGACCTCCGACACTCCAAGTTGCTCTAAGCGTGCGAGTTCTTCGGCCACACCCTCAGGTCCCCGACCCAAGCAGCGTTCCCAGTAAGCCAGCTCTGAGGCCCGGCTGCCCGGCATCTGGAGCGAATCCAAGCGAGAAAACACGAGCTGAGCCTTCGCGCGCTCCAACTCCTCCTCCCCCAGCCCCTCTCTTGCTACCCCGCGAATCTGCTCCAGAAGACGCTCGCGTGCTTCTTCCGATCTCCGAGCCTCGGTGGTCAATTCCAGCGCGAAACATCCGCCACCCAAGGCCGAGGCATGACTGGCATCCAAGTCATAAGCAATACCGTGGTGGTCGCGCAGAGACTGAAACAGTCGACCCGCCGGCGAACCCATTACCGACGCGGCCAGATCCAACGCGAGACGGTCGGGCTGGCCCAAGCCCTGGGTACCCCAGCCCAGAATCACATGGGATTGGCCGCGCCCCGCACGAACAACATGCTCCTGCGCTTGATGAGGAAAGGTGACCTCTGGAACCTGAATGGCTGCCACAGGACGCTCTTGGAGCGGTTGAAGCAGGCGTTCCAAGCGATCTGCGATTCGCTCCGGTTCTCCAGTTCCCACAACCGCCACAACCAGATTCCCGGGTTGGCACCATTTCCGATGGAGCCCCTTCATCTGCCGAGAGGTAATGCGAGCCAATGAACGCTTGGTACCCAGCTTTGGGTGGCCATAAGGGTGGGTTCCGAAAAGAGAGCGATTGAGTTTTTGCCAAGCGATGGCTGCAGGGCGATCGACAAGCCCATCCAGGGATTCCATGGCCTCACGACCCAAGCGTTCGAGATCCTCCTGCGCAAAGTGGGGTGATTCGAGCAAGATCTGCAGCCACTCCATGGCTTCATCCAGCACCTCGGGCCTGCAGTCAATGCCGAGTTTCATCGTGGGGCCGTAGGCCGCCGCAGCGAGTCCCGCACCACGAAGACTCAGGCGATCGGCCAGCTCCCGGTTTGTGAGAAGACCCGCGCCACATACAACCGCAGCCGACCAGACTCGAGCGTGACCCGCGCGAGCTGAGGACTCGAGGAGCCGCCCCCCCAGACCCAGAACACGAATGGCCGCCATGCTTCCTGGCTCTCCCCGCTCTACCAGCAGGGTGGTTCCTCCCGAAAGTCGACGTCGAAGAGTCTCGGCTTCAATCTGCTGAGGTGCAGAAACAGGTGCGAAGGGTGCTTCTGGCTCGATGAACAAAGACTCCCCAGGACCGTCTTCCGGGACCATGACCGCCCGAGTGGAGGCCTCGACTCGAAAGAGTTTGGCGGCCACTTCCAGAACTTCTGCCAAGGATACGGACTCCAACTGAGCGAGGTAATCCTTTCCGTAGGCAGCGTCCCCGAAGCGTTGCAGGTTCCAGAGTGCGTCCAGTGCTTTTGCTTCCACAGTCTGAATGCTTAGGGCCCGGTCCCCCTGCATCAATGCCTTGGCTCGGGCCAATTCCTCACTGCTGAAGCCCTGATCCTGGACCCGCTGTAGAATCGCCCAGATTTCCTGATAGGCCTGCGCTTCTTTTCCACGAACAGCCTGGCACCCGACAAAAAATGCACCCCCGTCACGACGGGGTGCAAAACTCGCCCAGGCGCTGTGCGCGAGCCCCTGCTCGTACTGAAGCTGACTCACCAACGGGCTCGCTTCCGACCCTCCGAGCAAGGTCGCCAAAACCAGATAGACGGCGGCTTGTTGATCGTGGAGGGCTGGGCCTGGAAACCCCAACTCGACCCAGCTCTCCTGGTAGTCTCGCTTGAGATGCACATGGCGCCGGCTCGGGGATACCGATCCATCGGGTCGACTCCGCTTGAGCTGCGAGGCTTCACTTGGAAAGAGTTCCTCGGCAGCATGAAGCACTTCAGCGGGATCCACAGGACCCGAGACGCTGACCGTCATGTGCTGGGGTCGATACCAAGTCCTCCAAAACTTGATGATTTCCGCCTCCTCGAGCTTCTCAACCTCCTGGGGAAACGCACCCACGGGTCGGCCATAGGGATGTTGGGGCCACAACTTGCCCATCAGGGCCTGACCAAACTGCTCCGACGGAACCTCTTGGACACCGCGCAACTCCTCGAGGATGACCTGGCGCTCTACAGCAATATCCTCCGACTCAAAGCGGCTCTCTTGCAGCATATCGGCAAGAATCTCAAGTGCCTGCCGCCAGCGCCCCTCCCGCACCGTCGCGTAGTAGACCGTCTCATCGTGCGTGGTGTAGGCATTGATCGCTCCACCCATGGACTCGATTTCCTCGTCGACCTGTCCAAGACCACGCTTTTCTGTGCCCTTGAAGAGCATGTGTTCCACGAAGTGCGCTGCACCTCGTTGCATCGGAGATTCATCTGCAGCCCCCACATCCACTCCCACGACCACAGAAACCACTTTCGCAGTCGGGACGGGAACAGCGATCACGTGAAGCCCATTGCGCAGCTTGGTCTGTTCGAAGTCACCCGGCATTGATCTCACCACACTCCAAGCGCTGCTATAACCGAGGCATGTCGGATTGGGGCCTCTACATTCACATCCCTTGGTGCAGGAGTCGCTGCCCGTACTGCGCCTTCAATACCTATGTGGAGGACACTCCGGCGTTTGAAGCCTACACAAACGCACTCATTGAGCAATGGGAGGCACTCAAGGATGAATTCTCAGGTCGCCCAAGCACAATCTTCTTCGGCGGAGGGACTCCATCGCTCCATCCACCTGACCTGATTGCCCAGCTCATCGAGGTCTTTCAACCCTTGGACGAGGCCGAGGTCACACTGGAGGCCAACCCCGGAACGGTTGGAGCGCAGCAGTTGTCGCAATTTCGTGCTGCTGGCGTCAATCGCGTTTCGCTCGGCATCCAGACCTTCAACCCCAAACATGCTCGCTTTCTCAATCGGGGACACAGCGTCAACGATGCGATGCGCCTTCTTGAGGAAGTCGCCGCAACGGGTTTTCACTCTTGGAGCGCCGATCTGATCTTCGCGCTTCCCCATCAAACTCTTGAGGACTTTGCCTACGACCTCGATGCCCTCGCTGATGCGGCCCCTCCACATGTCTCTCTCTACGGGCTGACCGCCGAACCAGGGACCCCCTACACCAAAGCCCTCCAGAAAGGGCGATTTCCAAAGCAGAATGAGGAACTCTGGGAGTCAATGTTCGACCTCGCCCTTCAGCGCCTCCAGGCCCAAGGTCTGCAGCGTTACGAGGTTTCGAATCTTGCCCAAACGGGACACCGTTCACAGCACAACAGCCTGTACTGGCGAGGCCATCATTGGGCGGGCTTGGGAGCAGGAGCACACGGCTGGCACCCCTCCGGTAGGCGGGTGATCGGTCACTCCAAGCCCGAAAAGTTTATTGCCTCGCCCACGACCTGGGAAGACTCCCATACCCCCAATTCAAGAGAAGCAGCTGTGGAGCTCCTGTTGAGCACCCTGCGCCACATCGACGGAATTCCACTCTCCAAGCTGGAGCGCCTGGGATTCTGCCTGCAGGGCCCCAAAGTCAATCACCACATCCACCACGGACTGTTAATTGCGGATTCTGGCTGCCTCCGGGTAGCTGGACGAGGCTGGAAACTGATAGACTCGTTGCTCGTCGACCTCGAAGCATCCCTCTCTCCCTCTCTCTCTGGACCCTCCTCCAACCATGGCTGACTCCAACGACGATTTCTCCATAGCGATCGGCGATGACATCCTCGCCGAAGCCCTCCAGGCTGTCGAAAAGCGCCTGTACAAAGACGATGGCGGACAATCGGAGGAGCCCGAACTCCTGATCCCAGGTGGGTTGGACGAACTCGAGGTCGAGGTCGACATGGGCGACTGGGAAGACGATGCGCCGGTGGAGGGGACCGGCCTCAAAGACCAACTTGTTGCCACCCTTGAAAAAAATGCGCGTCTCGAGCAAGAACTCCGAGATGCGAAAGACGAAACGCGGCGTCTGTCCACAAAGGTCAAACGGCTAACAGACAGCAATGCTCAACTCAAAATTGATGTGCGAGATGCTTCTGAAAATCTACGGACCTGGCAGGACATGGTGGCCAAGCTGAAGGCCGCAGCCAGCGAGGTGGAGAGCGCCCAATCGGCTCTGCGCACCAAACACAAGCGGGAGCTCGATGAAGCCGGCACTGCTGGACTCATGAAGAGCTTCAAGATGCTCCTCACGCCCATCGACCACATCGAACTGTCGTTTCAACACTTGGGTGAAGA
This sequence comes from Myxococcota bacterium, assembly GCA_036021505.1. Classification (GTDB taxonomy): domain Bacteria; phylum Myxococcota_A; class UBA796; order UBA796; family CAJQPC01; genus JAYXVV01. The sequence goes on from JAYXVV010000134.1 coordinate 10,446, forward strand.
CCCTGACAAAGGCTCCCCGATTCACGGACTCAAGATGTCCTTTGAGGAACTTCAGCGAACCCTTGAGAAAATCCAACTGGTCAAGGTGGAAGCCGCACCAGGCGTGGCCTTCGACCCTGAGAAGCACGAAGCGATCGCACGCGAGTCCCACGCGGACTATCAGCCCAACCAAATCACCCAGGTTCACCGCGCAGGCTACCGCTATGGAAAACGCCTTTTGCGGGCCGCGCAGGTCACCGTCTGTTCGGATTCATAAGACACCCAATGAGGACGCCCACCCCGGCCTCGTTTCGTGATAGATTCTGTGCGAGCAAATCCGGGTCAAAAGATAAAGACTCACCCGGAATATGGATGAGAGTAAAGAGCTATGTCCAAGGTAATCGGCATCGATTTGGGAACCACCAACTCCTGCGTGGCAGTCATGGAGGACGGAAACCCCGTGGTCATTCCCAACGAGGAGGGCACACGCACCACTCCCTCAGTGGTGGCGTTCACGCCAGACAATGAACGACTCGTCGGCCAAATCGCCAGACGACAGGCGGTCACCAACCCAGAGCGGACCCTCTATGCGATCAAGCGTCTAATGGGCCGTCGTTTCGACGACGAGGCCGCTGATGAGATCTCAGGCCTCGTCCCCTACTCCATCGTGGAGTCTTCCCGCGGAGACGCTTGGGTCAAATGCGGCGACCGAGAGATGTCTCCTCCGCAGATCAGTGCCATCATTCTTGAAAAAATGAAGTCCACGGCTGAAGCCTACCTTGGCGAGACGGTGGACAAGGCCATCGTCACGGTTCCTGCGTACTTCAACGACAGCCAGCGCCAAGCCACAAAGGATGCCGGCAAAATCGCGGGCCTCGAGGTCCTCCGGATCATCAACGAGCCGACTGCAGCGGCATTGGCCTATGGACTCAACAGCCAAGGCCATGAGCGAATCGCTGTATTCGACCTTGGAGGAGGCACCTTCGACGTCTCCATTCTGGAACTCGACAACGGTGTCTTTGAGGTTCGCTCCACGAACGGCGACACCTACCTCGGTGGAGAGGACTTCGACCACAGGATCGTCGAGTGGTTGCTGCAAGATTTCGAAGAAGAAACGACGGTGGACCTCTCCACCGATGTTGTGGCCATGCAGCGCCTCAAAGAAGCCGCAGAGAAAGCGAAAATCGATCTGTCCAGCGAACAGGCAACCTCCATCAACTTGCCTTTCATTACCTCTGGTCCAACAGGCCCCCTTCATCTCCAAAGAGAGCTCAGCAGAGACGCCTTGGAGGACATGATTGCCGACTTGATTGAACGGCTTGCTCCACCCTGTGAGGGGGCCCTTGCCGATGCAGGACTCAAAGCCGACGACCTGACGGCTGTCCTGCTGGTGGGAGGTATGACCCGCATGCCTCGAGTCCAAGCCCGGGTCACTGAAATCTTTGGAAAGCCAGCACTCGAGGGCGTCAATCCGGACGAGGTCGTCGCAGTCGGAGCCGCCATTCAGGGAGCGGTGATGAGCGGAGACGTCAAAGAGGTCCTGCTCCTCGATGTCACCCCCTTGACCTTGGGCATCGAGACTGCCGGTGGCGTGTTCGAGCCCATCATTGACCGGAACACCACCATTCCCTGCAAGAAATCCAAGGTGTTCACGACAGCCCAGGACAACCAGGACATGGTTCGTGTTCATGTGCTCCAGGGCGAGCGAGAAATGGCCGACGACAACAAGTCCCTTGGGCGACTGGAGATGCACGGTCTTCCACCCGCCCCCCGAGGCCTTCCTGAAATCGAGGTCACCTTTGAGCTTGATGCGAACGGAATCATGAATGTTCGCGCCAAGGATCTCGGTACAGGAAAAGCACAACAGATGCGCATCGTGAGTCATTCAGGCCTCGACGACGAAGAGATCCAGACGATGCTGGAAGAGGCGGACTTTTACCGACAGAACGACTCCGATCGACGGGAACTCGCGGAAGCTCGAAACACCCTCGACGGTCTGATCTACACCACAAGCCGGTCCCTGGACGAGTACGGCAGCGGACTCTCCGATCGCGACTACAAGATCATCGACGATGCCATTCGCGTAGCGGGTGCTGCGATCGATGAGGGCGACCTGGAAAACATTCTGGATGCCCAAGACAACCTCGGGCTCGCCGCTGAAAAACTCGCTGAGACCATCTACGCCGTCGCCTCAGAGGATTTTGACGAGATGATTGACGAGGAAGAGGAGATCATCGAGGGCGACGCCGCTATTTCAGACCCAATCTAAATTTTGGTGGCCCCGGACAAGGAGCCTCTTCCCCAAGGATGCGTCGGTGGCTCGACACGACTTCTACAACGTTCTCGGACTGCAGAGGACGGCATCATTCGATGAGATCAAGAAAGCGTACCGCGGTCTTGCCCTCGAATTGCACCCTGACCGTCGTCCGGATGATCCCAGGGCCGCTGAGCGTTTTCAACAGGTGAAAGCCGCTTATGAGACGCTGAGCAACCCCGACCAGCGCATGAGGTACGACCGGCTCGGTCCCTTCTATACCGAGGACGGTCGACCGCCGTCTCCGGAGGAACTCGGTGAAGTGCTCTCCGATGTCCTGAAGGGGCTCTTCCGACGCAACAAGGAAAATGAACCGGGAGAGGATCTCAAGTTCACCCTGAGAATACCGCTGCATGAGGTAGCGACAGGAAGCACCCATCAGATTCATGTCCCTCGACAGGTTCGATGCAAGGCATGCCAAGGCACTGGTGCACCCGAAGCCGGTCGCGAGAACTGCCCCACCTGCGACGGAACCGGACGCTCCACGACCCAGAGATTCCTGAAGCAGAGTTGTGCCCGATGCAACGGTCGGGGTTTTGTGGTGAAAGAAGCCTGCACGCTCTGTGGTGGTCTCGGTCGCCACGGTACGGAGACACGCATTCGGGTCAAGGTTCCAGCGGGGGTCGCCACAGGAACCCAGCTTCGTATTTCTGGCAAAGGAAATGAGGGTCATGGCCGGGGACCTGCTGGAAAACTGACCGTTCTTGTCCAGGTTGATGAGCATCCCTTTTTCAAGAGGCGGCGCGGGGAGGATTTGGTCTGCGACCTCCCCATCAGCATCACCGAGGCGGCTCTCGGAGCCGAGCGAGAAGTCCCCCTCCTTCAGGGCTCAACCCGCATACGAATTCAGGCGGGTACGCAAGACGGAGAGCTCCTCAGGCTGACGGGCAAAGGTCTGCCAAAGCGCGGCAGCAGTCATCGAGGCGATCTGTTTTATCGAGTTTGTGTCGAGATTCCTCGGGGACTGAATACCTCTCAGCAGGCCACACTTCGAGCCTTCGCCAAGAACCTGCCCAACGACGCCCTCCCGGGACGAAATGCCTTTGAGACGCTATTGGGGGAACACACGGCACTCGAGGATTCATGAAGCCCGGTATTCACCACCTAATTCCGCTCCTCTTTCTTGGTGTTTCCAGCGCCGAGGCGGGTCTGTTCAAACGCCCCCAGAAAGAGCCCGTCATCGTCGAAAGGGCCCTGGACTTGGACCATTCCGACCGCGACTCGGCCATTGAGATGCTGGAGCGCTACAGCAGCACTGGACAGGATGCGGATCTCAAACCGA
>JAYXVV010000135.1:0-38172 GCA_036021505.1 Myxococcota bacterium
GACCCTCCTCTCCACGAGTTCCTGCCGCACACCACATCAGACATTTCTGCGGTGGCGGGGGACTTGGGCGTTCAGCCGGAGCTCCTGGAGGAGCGCCTGGTGCAGCTCCACGAGTCCAATCCAATGATGGGCCACCGAGGGTGTCGTTTGGGAATCACGAGCCCCGAGATCTACACCACTCAGGTCAAAGCCATCCTTCAGGCGGCGGTCGAGGTGCAGAAAGACGGGGTGGAGGTCATCCCCGAGATCATGATTCCTTTGGTTTCACTTGGCGAGGAGTTGGCGCGGCTGCGAAAGCTTGTGGAGGGAACTGCGGAGAAGGTACTCGAGGCGGAGAATGCCCGTGTGGACTACGTGGTCGGTACGATGATCGAGCTTCCACGAGCGGCGCTCACTGCGGATGAGCTGGCAAAGTCGGCCCAGTTCTTCTCATTCGGAACCAATGATCTCACTCAGATGACCTACGGGTTCTCTCGCGATGACATGAGCAAGTTCTTCAATGCCTATGTGGCCGAGGGCATTTTAGAGGACTCTCCCTTGGCGGTCTTCGATACCGAGGGAGTGGGCCAGTTGGTTGAAATTGGTGTTGAGAAGGGTCGGTCAACGCGGAGCGATCTGAAGACGGGTGTCTGTGGAGAGCATGGTGGTGATCCGGTCGGAATCGGCTTCTTCCACAAGATCGGGATCGACTACGTGAGTTGTTCCCCCTACCGCGTGCCTGTGGCACGGTTGGCGGCTGCTCACGCGGCGCTCGGAAAGCTGTAGGCGCACATTGCCGTCAAGATCCGGCTGAAAAGCTGCTGAGAGGGCGGGATTGGGATAAGCAGACCGCCTTGCGAGAGGAGTTCTGTGCGTTCCTTGTTTCCAGGCCTTTTGAGCCTTGCTTTGCTCGGTTGTGACTCAGCCATCGAATCGGTTTCTGTGGGCGACTGTGCGGTCTACCCGGATGGCGAATTTGACTACGGCCAGATTGGCATTGGTTCCTGTCTGGCGGGTCCAGCCAGCCTGAGTTGGGTCGATACGCCGGATGTGCCGGGTGGCTCCATGCTGATTGTCACGAATGCGAATCCCTATCTGGACTTTGATTCCGGTTCGGTCCTGAGCATTGCGCAGTCGGGGATCCCAACGGATGGAACCCGGCGTTTGATGCATCGGCTTGCCGAAGACGGCCAGGCCGGGGCGGTGCAGATCGACTCCTTTGCTGGGGAGTTGGCCTTCGTCCCGGAGCGCGACCTGGGGGCTGTGTCGGTCCGGTACTCGGAAGGTGCTGAGAGCATCGACCAAGACGACTCGGTGGTTTTTGTGGACTTCAGCGAGCCCTTGCAGCCCCAGCTGGCGGGTTTTGCCGAGGAGGAGGCCACTCAGATTTCGGTTGGAGCGGATCCTCTCAGCGTTGCTTTTGATGCTGCCAGTGGCCTCGGTTTTGTTGGCAACATTACCTCCGGAACCTTGTCTGTCTTGGACCTGCTTGCCGACCCGATCGTCTCGGTGGATGCGGTCCCGCCCGCGGAGTTTCGTGGGCCTGTCTTCGATGACTACGACGGGAGTGGCTCACGTGTTCTCGTCGCTGACTTGGATGTCGAGGACATCACCACCTTCCCTCACGATGAGTGGACACTCGTGTTTTCTGAGGGCCGCTTTCAGTTGTCGATTCCCTCACCAGAGGGGGTGTCTCACATCCTCTCGACCGGTCAGAGCGACTGGGCTTCCTCTCCACTGGGTCTTGAGGTGGCTCAGGCCGACACCGACGGTGCGTGGGGAGAGCTCAACGATCCTCAGGTTTGGAAAGGGTTCGGGGGTACCCGAATGGCCCTTGTGGACACCGAATCGGGAACGCTTGTGGGTGCCACACTCACGGACGGCGGTGGGGTCTGGGGCTACGAGGCCCAACCCCTGCTTGAGCCGAGGGCCGATTCTTGGGACGCCGTCATGGGTGGGCCGATGGTTTATGTCGAAGACGGGACGGAGTGGCTGTTCTACGACGGCACCGACATTTTTGGTCGCTCGTACATCGGTGTTGCCTCTTCCGTCGACGGGTCGGGATTTCAGAGGCTCAACGGGGGAAACCCGGTCGTGAATCCGGGAACAGGAAATCATGACAGCGACAGTGTGGCGGACCCTCATGTTCTCTACGACGAACAGGTCGATCTCTACCGGATGTTCTACAGTGCGTACGATGGGGTGGCCTGGTCGCTCATGCAGGCCACAAGTCCAGACTTGATCGACTGGGATGTGGAGGAAGAACCTCTGCTCTCGGGGGCCGCGGCGCCTGCCGTGGTGTACAGCAACGGACAGTTTCGCATCTGGGCCTCGGAGTGGACCGGGGTCGCGTGGACGCTGGCGGAGTACACCTCCATCAACGGTTGGGACATCGAGTCGGCCACAGAGGTGGAGGGCTGGCTTGAGGAGGCTTACACCGACCAAGCAATCCCCCCCGGTGTCGGCCTGCAATCGAGTTTGAGTGAGTCGTGGTCCATTGAGGGGGCTGTGCGTGGAATGGCGGGTGTGAGTTTCCAGGCTGGCGAAAGCCACTCGGAGGCCACAGTAGGGTGGAGAATCTTTCTCAGTGCCGGGGCAAGCTTGGGGGAGGACTCACTCCACAGCGATGGAGCCAATGGCTTCAGTCCCTCGCACGCGGATTTCGGGCTCTCACAGGTTTATGGGACCTTGACGGACGCGGATGGACTGAAGCGTGTGGGCCTCCTGGACCTCACTGCGGACTCCAGCAACGAAGGCATAACGCTGCTGGAGGGGCGGGAAGGAGCCTTTGACGCAGGGGGAGTTCTGGAGCCTGTGGTGTTCCAGGTCGATTCCGAATGGCGGATGCTTTACGCAGGTCAGTCGGGGGGACAGACGTTTTTGGGACTGGCTCGCTCGAGCAACGGACTCACATGGGCTGCGGAGGAAAACCCGGTGCTCGAACCGGGAGAAGGCTGGGACTCCCTCGAGGTGCGGCCCGGTGCCTTGACTTGGGACGGTGAGACCTACCGGTTGTGGTACACCGGCAACGATGGCTCACGCGAGCGAATTGGCTGGGCAACGTCCAGCGATGGGTTGAGCTGGACGCGAGAGAGTGGGCCTGCAGACGATTGGGTATTTGAACCGGGAGCTCCGGGCAGCTTTGACGATTCCTCCGTGGCCGATCCCCATGTTCGGGTCAATGGCGATGAGATTGAACTTTGGTATTCGGGTTTTGACGGGGATCAGTGGAGCATCGGTTATGCCGTGTCCGAGGATGGAGGCGCGTCTTGGGAACGTCATCTCGGCCCGGTGACCGGTGTGCCTCATCCGGTCCTGCGGGGCGTATCGGGAAGCTTTGACCAACTCGGGGCTCGGCGCCCGCTTGTCGTGGAGGACGAGGTCGGGCAGTTGAGGATGGTGTACACGGGCCAAGATGCCGCAGTGGACCGAGTTGGAATGGCGCTGGGCCGGACGGCTTCGGTCTGGCACCGTGACCCGGCCCGAGCCACGACAGGCGACGCTGTCACGTTCGAGACCGTGCCCGGCGATGATGGCGATTTGTCTGAGATTCCTCTTGGTCAGGCGGTCGACGGTTTTGTCACCTCAGGACTGGGGGTCACTGAGAGCCTGATCGATGAGGAGCGTGGCTTCCTCATTCTCTCCTCTGCCGCGTCCGCCTACCTCTACGTCATCGACATTCGTGACGACTCGACGCCAGAGTTTCAAGACAACCTCTTTGAAATCGAGGCCATTCTCGTGGCCAGCACCGTTCCTGGGGCCATTGGGTTCCGAGCCATGGCCCTGGAGCCTGGGGGATCGAGGTTGTATGCCCTGAACGACAGCCCAGAATCGGTCATGATTTTCGATTTGGAACAGGTGGTCGACGACCACCTGGGGCAGCTTCATTTGCAGGCGGTCATCGGAGCCCTTCCAGCGGCTCGAGGCTCAGAAAAGGACAAAGGGTCTGACACCCTTGCATCCGTTGGGCCGTCGAACCTTGTGATCCATGAGGACCGACTGTTTGTGGCCAACTTCAACGCCAACTCGGTGAGTGTCTACGATCTGTCGCTGGGTCCCTACGGAACCTGGACTCATGAGATTCCGGGTGTGGGAGAAAACCCCCATGCTATGGCGCTCTCGCCCGATGGCAGTCTTCTCGCTGTAGCCAGCTTTGTGGGGCGGCTCAGCGGAGACCGGGTGGGTTCTCAGATCGCATTCATTGACACCACTACCTTGGAGATCGTGGGATGGCTCTCAAACGATTGATAGCAGTGGCACTTGCCACTTCCGCTTGCTCGGAGTCGTCGGTCATTCCTCCGCGATTTGACGGTCCGTTTCGTGGTGACGTGCTGGATGTGGCGGAAGGCCCATTCGCGCATCCTATTGGCGTCGTGGCAAACACCCGAAGCGGGCAGATCTTGGCGATTGACCTCAATCACGGATGGCTGTTCTCGGAGAGTTTTGCGTCCCCGTTTGTTGCATCCAATCCGATTGCACTGGGGGCCAATCGCGTCCTCGGTGAGGTGATCGTCCACAGCTCGGATGCCGAAACAGTCGACCTTTTTGCCGTGGATGTGGGCGGCGAGGTCCTGCTTGTTGTGCCCTGGATTGTGGGGAAATCCGACAGCGGGTTCTTGAGACCGAATGTGACGATCAGCGAGCCTGTTGTTGAGGATGCGGCTGAAACGGGAGATGCGGTCAAACTGATCAATCTTCAGGGCCAGACCGGCTACAGCACCACCGAGGACTGGACGCTCAGCTACGAGGGTCCAGGTTGGCGAGTGCGGGGGTCGGCTTCAGGTCCACAAGAGACTGTTGCGTATCCGGGCATTCCCTACCGCAGTGATGCCAAAGGCATCAGCTTCACGCTTTTGGGAGCCGGGTCTCCGGGGGATGTGATTCGATTTTCAACCGACACTGGAATTGTCGGAGTGGATGTCGGTGGGACCATTCTCGAGGCTCGGAAGATTCAAAATACAGGGGGGCTCGCACTCCTGTCCGTTCGTGACCGCTTTGATGAAACTGGGCGTTTGGTTTTCTTCGATCTCAACACCGCAACCCCCGTGGGAGAGCTTCCGCTGCCTGAGGGGAGTCAGCCTTTCCGGTTCTCTGTCGATGAGGCCACCAGCACGCTCTACGTCTCGGATACGGGGCTGAATCTCATCCATCGGGTTGAACTCGATGCGGAGAGTCCGGTGTTGTCGGCGGTGAGCCAGATTCCTGTCGGGTTTCCCGTGAGTGACCTTGCCTACGCAAGCGGTGACGGCTTCTCCCACCTGTTTCTGGCGCGGTCGGACCGCAATGAGGTCATCGTGTGGGATCTGCTGAACAATCAGCAGAAGGACGTGAATCCCAGCACAGAGCGAATCGATGGCATCGCGCTCGATGCCCCGGTTTTGGGCATGGCGACCTCAAGACAGGCCCTGCAGCTCCCGGAGACCACAGGCTTCGGAGCCAACTACCAGGACTCCACGGTGGCGATTTCGACTTTTGCGGGGGAGTTGTGGCTTGCGGAGGCCTCCACGGGGTGCTTTGTCCAGACGGCTGTCGGGCCCTTTGCCTACACACCGGCGAGTGGCTTTTTCTTTGATGAGGGAGCGCCTTCGAACCCGAGCTTTGAGGATGCCAATGGGACGGCGGAGGCAATTGAAGTCTCTGCGTGTGGAGGCGTGGTCTTCGATGAGGATTGGACGCTCACCTATGTGGAGGCTCTCGGAGCATGGCAGGTTGAGGGGAGTCTCTCAGGCGTTCAGGAACGGCTTGCGGTTGAGGACGAAAGGTACGTCTCCGACACGGGCTCGGTCAGCTTCATGATCGTCTCAGGCAGTGCGTTCAGTACGCAGGGAGATCAGTTGGTGTTCAGCACGCGAGCAGGTCTTGCGGTGGCCAACGGAGACACCGATGGTGATGGTGCCATTGAGGTGCCGCTGGAGAACCCCGGTCGTCCGGTCCCCTACGAGTGGCGCAGTGATCTCGCCGAGGGAGAATCGTGGTACTCAGCGCCACCCCACCAAGGGTTTCTTTGGCCAATCGGAAACTCAGACGTCGCACTTTTGGTCGATGCCGGCACGGGGGAAACCGAGGCTCTGCTGGATTAGCTGCACTGGAATTTACCGCCTCCTTGGGTTAGCTGATCGGACGCACAAATGGCGCAGGAGGTGGAAGTGGGCGCGGCAGGAATTCAGAACATTGGCGTGATTGGCGCCGGGCAGATGGGCAATGGGATTGCCCATGTAGCAGCACTTGCGGGCTACGCGGTCACGCTGTCGGACATCAGCAATGAGGCCACAGAGCGGGGTCTTTCGACCATTCGAGGCAATCTGGCCCGGATGGTGAAGAAGGAAAAGATAAGCCAAGGGGACGCCGATGCGGCCCTTGCGCGGATCCAGACCGGGGTAGAGCTGCAAATTCATGCGGACGCGGATCTGGTTGTGGAGGCGGCGACAGAGAATCCGGAGATCAAGTTCCAACTCTTTCGGGCCATCGACAAAATCGTGGGGGACGATTGCATCTTGGCCTCCAACACCTCCTCGATCTCCATCACGGCCATCGCTGCACAGACCTCCCGTCCGCATCGAGTCATTGGGATGCACTTCATGAATCCGGTGCCCATCATGAAGCTTGTAGAGATCATCCCTGGCTTGGCGACGGAGGATGCCGTTTTTCAAGCGGTGGAGTCCTGTGCCCAGAGCATGGGCAAGAGCACTGTGGCCGCTCGAGACATGCCTGGATTCATCGTGAACCGGGTGTTGATGCCCTACATCAATGAAGCCGCCTATGCGCTCTACGAGGGCATAGGAAGTGTGGAGGACATTGACGTCGCGATGAAGCTTGGAACGAACGTCCCCATGGGGCCCCTCCAGCTTGGCGATTTTATTGGCCTCGACACCTGCCTCGCGATCATGGAAGTGTTGCATGATGGACTCGGCGGGGATTCGAAATACCGACCGTGTCCGCTCCTGAAAAAGTATGTCGAGGCCGGTTGGCTGGGACGCAAGAGTGGTCGCGGCTTCTACAACTACGGAGACAAGTAATCATGGAACTCAACATGATGAAGTTGGAGCAACGCGGTGCGGTGGCTCTGCTGACGCTGAACAGGCCGCCCGTGAATGCTCTGAATCAGGCTCTGCTCAGCGAGCTCTTCGGAGCCGTCGGCTTGGTGTCGCGGATGCAGGGCGTTCGTGCGCTTGTGATTACGGGCGAGGGGAAGGCCTTCGTGGCGGGGGCAGACATCTCAGAAATGCAGGCGATGTCGGTGAGCGAGGCTACGAATTTCTCAGCGATGGGACAAGCGGTGTTCTCCTCGTTGGAGGCTTTGCCCATTCCTGTGATCGCCGCTGTCAACGGATTTGCACTCGGCGGAGGGTGTGAGCTTGCGATGTCGTGTGACATCATCTTGGCGGGTCCTCGAGCGTTGTTCGGCCAACCCGAGGTGAAACTGGGCGTGATCCCAGGTTTTGGGGGGACCCAGCGTCTTTCCCGGCTGGTGGGGATGCAGCGCTCCAAAGAGCTCCAGTTCTCGGGACGGAATGTAAAGGCAGCTGAGGCGGTTGAGATCGGGCTAGCTCTGGCGTTGTCTGAGGAGGACGTGGTCGCCGATGCGATGGCGTTGGCCGAGCAGATGGCTGTCAACGGGCCCTACGCCGTGAGCTTGGTGAAACGAGCGATAAATGAGACAGAGGGAGCACCACCGGCAACAGGCTACGCGCAAGAGCGCAACCTGTTTGGAATGTGCTTCGCCAGTGCAGATCAAAAAGAGGGGATGGCGGCATTCTTGGAGAAGCGCCCTCCCCAATTTGAGGGGAAATAGATGAGCCTGTTTGAACTTCCTGAAGAAAGCCTCCAGATCCAGTCTCTGGCCCGTGACTACGCGAGGTCTGCGGTGCTGCCAGGTGCCGCCGAGAGAGACAAGACCCACGAGTTTCCCACGGAGCTCATCAAGGAACTCGGCGAGATGGGGTTCATGGGAATGTTCATCCCGGAGCAGTACGGCGGCGCGGGTATGGGCGTCTTGGACTACGTTCTTGCGCTCGAGGAGATCTGCTATGCGGATGCTGGAGTTGGCGTAATTATGTCGGTCAACAACTCTCTCGCCAGCGCACCGATTCTGAACTTTGGGACGGAGGAGCAGAAGCACAAGTATTTGCCGCTGCTCGCGAGTGCGGAAAAGCTGGGGTGCTATGCGCTCACGGAACCGGCTGCAGGCTCAGACGCCGGTGCGCAAAAGACCAAAGTTTCTGTGGACGAGAACGGAGACTATCGCCTCAATGGAACCAAGATGTGGATCACCAATGGGCCGCAGGCAGACATCGCGGTCGCCTACGGAAACATGGAGCCTGAGGCGCTGCATCGGGGGGTGTGTGCTTTCATCGTTGAAAAGGAGTTTGAGGGCTACGGGGTAGGCAAGGTCGAGGAGAAACTGGGTATTGCCTGCTCCGGGACATCCGAGTTGGTTTTCGACAACATGAGGGTTCCCAGGGAGAACCTCTTGGGTGAGGAAAGAGAGGGGTTCAAGGTCGCGATGGGCACTCTGGATGGTGGCCGGATTGGTATCGCAGCGCAGGCGCTGGGAATCGCACAACGCGCCTTCGACCTCGCGACATCGTACGCCAAAGAACGGGTTGCTTTCGGCCGTCCGATTGCCAGCAAGCAGGCGATTCAATGGATGATTGCAGACATGGGTACCCGAATTGATGCCGCCCGCCTGCTGACCTGGAGAGCGGCCACCCTCAAAGACCGAGGCGACCGGGCTTCAAGGGAATGCTCCATGGCGAAGCTCTATGCTTCGGAGACGGCAAACTTCTGTGCCGATCGCGCGCTGCAGATTCATGGTGGGTACGGGTACTCGAAAGAGTATGAGGTGGAGCGGCTCTTTCGGGATGCGCGAATTACGACGATCTATGAGGGGACTTCTGAAATCCAGCGACTTGTGATCGCCAAAAGCTTTCTGGGGTAGACATGTCTGAAGAACGAGTCCGAGTGCTGATTGCCAAGCCAGGATTGGATGGGCATGACCGGGGTGCAAAGGTGGTCGCTCGCGGGCTGCGTGATGCGGGTTTTGAGGTGGTCTACACGGGTCTGCACCGCACACCCGCAGAGATTGCCGAGGCGGCTCTCCAGGAAGATGTTCATGCGGTGGGGCTCTCGGTTTTGTCCGGCGCGCACAACCGGCTGCTGCCGGAGGTGGTCAAGGAACTCCATCAGCGTGAATTGACAGATGTGCTTGTGGTTGTCGGTGGCATCATCCCAGAGGATGACGTCGCGGCATTGGAAGAAGCCGGAGTGTCCCGAGTTTTTCCCCCAGGAAGCGCAGTGGGGGACATTGCGGATTTCATTCGAAAGAACCACCCGCAAAGGTGGTAAATTTTGAGTCCGCCCAGAGGGCGCACTCTTCATGGCACGAAAATCCAAAGACATTCAGCAGCGGGTAGCGTTGCTCGGTGGTACGAGCAGCGAGTACCTCGGGCGAAGGCCACTTCCGCAACTGTTGGTGTCCCGTTCCTTTGTTTTGGTCTTGGGGCCGCGGGGTGTCGGGAAGACCTCCGTGGCGAAAAGGGTGCTCGGGAAAAACCCGCTTGTTCTCAAGGGAGCGGCGCTGCACGATGCAGCAGCTTCAGCCGTGAGAAGGGGAAGGTGGCCCTTGGAGGTGCTGGATGCGCCCGACCTGTTGATCGATGGTCCCACCTTGCTCTCGAGGCGCCCCGGAGTCACTCGGCTCCTGCAGGCCCTCATCCGTGAACGTTCGGGTCGCGGGCACAGAACGGCGGTCTGCCAAGGCGATGGTGATGATTCCGTACTCCTGCTCGCTCAGGAAAGCGAGGTGCAGAATCAGGTGACGCTCAATCTTCGCTACCCACAGGGGCGAGGACGGATTCGTTTTGCTGCGAGAGTCTGTGAGGAACTGGGAATCGATCGTCGATATGCACGCCTGGTACAGCCGGAAGACCGTTGGACGTACCTCAAGGTGATTCGAGCGCTCAAGAAGATCAAACGCGATGGAGGGGAGTTCAGCGCAGGGAGCGGTCATGGGCTTTGACCCCGTAGAGCAGTGGATTGGACTCGAACGCGGAGAATGGGCCTGGTCGGTGGCATGGTCCGTGGTTGCCTTGAGCATCGCCGCACTGGGTGTGGTGATCGCGATCGGCATCGGTCGGATACGCTCTCGGATTACGGAGGAGAACACCAAGATTGGTGAGTGGGTCCTCAGAGGCCACCTGCTCCTTCCCAAAAAGCGTCTTGCCGAGGCGCGACGAAGCCTCAGCGCCACGGCTCAATGGATGGTGGTGCTTGGGGCCTTTGACATCGCCTTTCGGGTTCTGGTTCAGGTCTTTCCGTCGAACTGGGCCACAATGTGGCTGGCCCGGGCCGAAGCCGTTGCGGTGGCCACGGTGGTGCTTCGTATTTTCCGGGGATTGATTTCCGCAGCACCAGCGGCAGAGAGCCGCTTCTGGGAATTGGAGGGGGAGCTTTTCCAGCGCTGGACCGTGCGCAACACAGAAGTATTGTCAGCGAAAAACGTGACAGGTTTAGCCGTAGCCGCCGTCCGTCTGACACGTTTTGCAGCTCAGATGCTGATCTACTACTGGCTGGCAGCTTTTCTGTGGGTCTCTCTACAGACCGATGCAGAGGACATCCGTCCCACACTGCTTGGGTTGATTTTCGCTGTGGTGATCTGGCAGGCCTTCATCTGGTTTGACCGGCTCTTCCCGGTTCTGGAAGAGGTCCTTGATGGCTGGAAAGGGACACTTCTGCGATCCATTCCGTTTCGCGGGCATGCGTTCATCACGGAACAAAACACCACGGACGCTGCAAAGGGTGCCTTGATCCTTGTTCGCGTTGCAATCTCAGCCAGCTTTTTGGCGAGTTTTGCTCTCTACGTCCTGTCTGTGCTTCCCATGGAGAGCGACTGGGGTGGAGAGATCCGCGCGGTCCAGTATGCGCTGGTGATGACAGCCGGCGCCTGGTTTGTCTTCCGACTGGGAGCCGGTCTACGGCAGATCGTGGAAACTCGGGTTCCTCAATGGCAGGGAAGCCTCATCCAAGGGTGGACCTACCAGAATACCCAGGTGTTCTCAGAAAGCCGACTGGCAGAATTCGGTCTTTTCGCTGCGAAATGGTTGAGTATCCTTCTCGCAGGGCTCTTGGCGTACGTGTACTTCACGGCGGTCTTTGCGCTCTTTGAGACCACGAGCCTGTGGGCCGACAGCTTGGTGGAGACCCTCCAATCTCCGGTTGTTGGGGCCCTCCTCAGCATCTGGTACTACCTGCCCAATCTCGTCGTTCTTGGCCTTATCTTCTTCGTTGCGCGATCCATCGCCGGAGCGTTTCGTTGGTTCTTTGGTGAGATTGAGAAAGGGCAGATTCAGTTTACCGGCTTTTATCCAGAATGGGCGACGCCGACGTATCAACTCGTTCGACTCGCCATTGTGATCTTCGCGCTGATTGCAGCGTTCCCGTACCTACCCGGCGCTGACACCAGCCATTTCAAGGGCATCTCTGTCTTCATTGGCTTGGTGGTCTCCTTGGGGGGAAGCAGTGCTGTGGGGCATGCCGTCAGCGGGGTGATGCTGACCTACATGCGTCCGTTTCGAGTGGGAGACCGGGTGTGTGTGGGAGACACGACAGGGGTGGTGATGGAGCGTACCCTTCTCGTGACTCGGATTCGTACATCCAAGAATGTGGATGTGACAATTCCGAATGGAACGGTGCTGGGGGCCCACATCGTCAACTTCAGCACCATGGCGGAGAAGGAGGGGCTCATTCTTCATACCTCCGTGACCCTGGGGTACGACGTACCTTGGCGGACCATCCACGAAGTCATGATTGGAGCAGCACGGGCAACCGATGGAATCCTTGACGACCCTCCACCTTTCGTGCTCCAGACCGCGTTGGACGACCACTACGTACACTATGAGCTGAACGGCTACACCCGTGAACCCAAACGCATGCCTCAGATCTATTCCGAGATCCACTCCCGGCTTCAGGATGACTTCGCTGCCGCGGGCATCGAGATCCTCTCGCCGGTCTACGAGGCTGCCCGGGACGGGAGCGCGATCACCATCCCCAAAACGCCTGCTTTGGGATCGCCGGAGGAGTAGTCAGCTTGCTCAGTTGAAAACAGGAAGCACGTGCTACTGCACGTAGCCGAGCGCTTGGAGAGCGGAGAGGTCTTCACTTTTTGCATCACCGCTCGCCTGCGTGGTTCCCACATAGTTTCGAATGCTGTCCAGGGGGAGAATCACGGATCCCGGGAGGAACTTCAGGGCGAGCCCATCCATAACCAAGCGTTCTTGTCCGGGCTCCAGTGCACGGCGTTCACCCTTGTAAATGACGGTGATGGTGGTGTCCGGCGGAGCAACAATTCCGACCCGTCCCTTGCCCGCCGAGCCCGGCTGGACATGCATTTTGGTCTTGTCTGCATTGAAGTGAAGCACGGCCACATCGTCAGCATCCAGTGGAGCGGTCTCTCCCCACATTAAGTTGGCGCGTCGGCTCTTGCTCGATTCGGGATCCAGGGTGCGCGCTTCGATGGGATTGGAAAATTCCACCTCGAAGGCCTCGGAACCGCTGATGAGCTGCATGCGCCAACCGGTTCCAGTGGGCCATCCTGTCGCTTCTTCAAGCGCTCGGTGCCAGTGGGCCAGCTGCTCAGGCGTTTGGGACTGAATGAGGTTTCGGGACTCGGCTGGATCCTCGTCGAGGTTGTAGAGTTCGTGCTGTCCGCTGAACGTTTGGAGGATGTACTTGTGGTCATCGGCCACCACAGCCCAGCGTTCCTTGTCGTACATGAGATGCCCAATGGGAATCCGTCTCCGATTCAGCTCTTCTGTGAGGGCTTCGACCTCGTCGCTGCGGTTCCCGTCGAAGAGCGGTGCCAATGAAATCCCATCGCTCGGTGGTCTCAAGGCCTCGGGAACGCCAATGGCGTCAAAGATGGTCGGGACAATGTCTTGGAGACCTGTGGGGGCCGCCACTCGATTGTTCTCGCCTCCAAAGCCTGCGGGGGGAATCACCCAGAGGAGCCCTTTGACCACTTCTTGGTAGAGGGTGTGGTTGTGTTCATACCCGTCGTGCTCCCAGAACTCTTCACCGTGATCGGACTGGAGCACGACCAGGGTGTCCCCGGGAAGGTTGTAGACCCAGGTCAGAAACTTACCGAGTTCGTCTGCCATGTAGGCGACTTCACCATCGTATCGATCGAGGAAGTAGTCCTTGTCGGCTTGGGTGATCTTCCCGGCACGCTGGAGGCTGTTGACCTTCCAACGGTTCATCGTAATTTCGATGTTGTTCGGCTCGCCGCGCACGTAGCGGTTTTTGTAGGACCGCGGAGCGCGATAGAAGTTGTGAGGATCCATCAGGTGGAGAAACAGGAAGGTGTCGCGGTCTCGGTTGTCAGACAGCCATTTCTGTGCACGATCAATCTCGATTTCAGCGTCGACACTGTTCTCAAACTGCCAATAGTCAAAGCCTCGATTGAAGCCAAAACGTGGCACGAGGTGAACGTTGGCGGTGATTCCTGCGGTAGCAAACCCCACCTGTCGCAAGACCTCAGCGATTCCTGTTGCATTGATTGCTGGGTAGGGAAGGCGTCCGGTGAGCACCGTTCGGAAGCTGGGTCGCGTGCGTGGCGTGGGAGTAAAGGCATTGTCGAAGATGAGGGCGCGATCGGCGATGGTCTGGAGGCCAGCGGTTGTGTCTCTTTCGTAGCCATGTTGGGTGACGGAGTCGTAGCGGAGTGTATCAATTCCAACAATGATGACCCGACGCGGTTCTGCAGAGGTTGCCCCCCAGATCAATGGCTCGCCGACAAAGACGTGGTCGAAGTGATTCGTTCCGTCTGGAGTGGTCTCCATGGTCAACGTGACCGTGGTGTCCGCAAAAGGGGAGAGGTCGATCGCGTGGTCCTCGAATTCATCGCCCCCATCGAAGCTGTGGCTGAAGACTTCTTCTTGATCGATCCGAATCTGAAGCTTCGCTCCGTCACTCTTCGGGCCCTGGCTGAGTACCCGAGGAATCATGGCCGTGTGGAGCTCCAGGACGGCTTCCTTGGGAATGTCCAGTGTCCATGAAATGGTGGTTGGAGCAGGGAGAAGCAGTCCAGTGCGCGTAATGCCTCCCTCGGTCAACTGATAGGGAAGGTACTCCTCTGCACTCAACCCAGAGGGCCCGAAATTGATGCGCTCTTGGAGACTGCGCTCGGCCTCCATCACCAAGACAGGGGATTTTCCCCGGCTGGGGTTTTCTTTGGCGAGCAGAAGAATCTGGTCCCCGTCGATGTCCCATCCTTCCCTTCGGGTATTGCTGGGGAGATTGCCAAACGGAACGGGTTCTCCCCCAACAAGAATTCGAACTCCCTCAGGGGCACGAGCATGCTTCTTGGCCTTGAGTCGTATGGGAAGCTCATGAGACCAGACACGAAGGCCTTGGCTGTTGGCCTGCCCCTCTGCGCTCCAGCTGCCACTCAGCGGAAACTGCCCTGGAAGCGTTGAGCCCCCGGGCAGATTGGACTCAGGAAGGTTGACCAGTGCCGATTCCAAGAGGGAACTGAGGCGAATGGGCAGCCGCCGATCCCCTTGGCTCGCGAGCTCAACCGGCGCAAGGCTGCTGGGGGGAGGGGATAGGCCTGGTGAGGACTCTGAACAGGCAGAACCCAGTCCGGTAATGAGGCCGATCCAGAGTAGTGCAGGAGCTCGATTCATGCTGCGGTGTTCCCTTGGCAAATGTGCCGGTTACGACGCCTCTTAGCCGCTCAGGGAGCACTGCGCGACACGCCAGCCGAGGAACTCAGTTGCTGAAGAGAAACAGCACCGAGCCGCCGCCGGGAGCACCGTCGTCGTCTCCCTCTGCTCCGATAGCCAAGTCCAGAGAACCATCTCCGTCTGCGTCGTAGAAGGCCGACATCACGCCCGCAGTGTCGTTGTTGGCGCCCTCGTAGAGCACGAGTGCCTCGTCATTGATGTCCATTCCCGTGGTCCAAGAGGTGTGTCCAGCGCCGCTCACAACATAGGCACGTCCGGTTTTGGAAGAGCCGTAGAAGTTAGCGCCGATCAACAGGTCGTTGGTTCCGTCGCCGTCATAGTCACCGTCTGCAACGAGATGCTTCCCAAACAGGCCATCGGCATCATCATCGCCGAAGGAAGCATCCGCATCACTCACGCCGACCGTTCCCGACCACGTGCTGTCTCCGTAGTAGAGGTAGACGGCCCCGGCGTCGGTCACGTTCTCATCGCCATAGCGGGCGGAGATGACCAAGTCGGCCGTTCCATCCCCATCCAGATCACCCGGGCTGGCTGCTGCATAGCCAAAATCATCGTTGGCGTTGCTGCCCTCAAACTCCACAAATGCAGCTCCATCGACTGTGTCGTTGGCGAGATCTCCTCCTGAGACAAGGAAAAGACTGCCCACACCGCTCCCGTTGGAATTGCTCATGTCCGACCCGCCCAACGCGAGTTCATCAAATCCGTCCCCGTCAATGTCGGGGAGCACCGTGATCTCTCCAATGCCGAGGCTGTCAGCTGCGGCCGCTCCAGTGATCAGGTAATCCGAATCGGCGAGTCGCTCGGTGGTGCCAAAGCTCGCGGAGGATACGGTGGATCCCATGAAAATCCCGACTTGCCCTGCGTTGTTGGCGGGGGAGTCTGCACGGGGCGCACCGACCAGAATTTCTGCCGAGCCGTCTCCGTCTAAGTCGCCGGCACCAAAGCCATAGCCAACCATCTGCTGGGACCCATTGTCTCCAGCCACCATGAAACTGGCCGCGTCGTCGATGTAGGGGGTGTTCCAGTTCAAGTAGTCACCTGTCAGAAGGACATAGACCTTGCCGTCGTTGGACCCGTTCTTGTGGGCCGCTGTGATGATGTCGTTCTGGCCATCCCCGTCAACACTTGCGGCACCGATGTTTTCTCCAGCACCGAGGTAGTCGCTTGCCGCTTCACCACTCCAGTTTCCTGTTGCGTCGGATTCGCTGAGGTTGGAGGTGGTGCCTGTGATGGTGGAACCGAGGAAAACCATCGCCCTTCCGGCGTTGCTGTTGTAGCCGTAGCCTGTGATCCCAAGCTCATCGGCTCCGTCCCCATCCATGTCACCCATGTTGGTGACTGCGCGCCCCAAGTGGGCATTGTTGCTCGTGCCAAAGACAGCAAGATCAACGTCGCCAGGGCCATAGGTGGAGGTCCCACCCACGGCAAGAACGACAGCACTGCTGTAGGTGGCGAATCCATTGATGGTGCCATCGTTGGGTCGCGTCGCGCATTGGATGCTGTCACCGACGGCGTAGGAGGAAGAGTCGATCACGGCCAGTTGGTCTTGGCTTTTGTCTCGTGTGGAGTTGATGAACCAGTAGTACTCGTAGGTGATGGGGTCACCATCGGGATCCGTGGAGACACCCCCGAGGTTGCAGGTGAGGGCGTCCCCTACCGCAGGGGTTCCTGGACTGATGGAGACCGTACTCACCGAGGTGGGTGGGCTGTTCTCAACAATCTCTACGCCGGAGAAGAACTCGCTGCTGGTGTTGAATCCATCGGATACCACCGCACCGCACATCAACTCGTCTCCCTTGGAGAAGATGGCGGGGTCTGCGAGCGAGGTTGCTGGGGCCTCGAGGATCCCGTTGACGTACCAGTTGATGATCGTCGTGAGAGGGTCACCGTCCGGATCATTCGCAACGACGGTGCAGCCAATGTTCGTGCTGGTCTTGGAAACGGGGCTCACTGAAATTGTTGCGGATTGGATGGTCGGCATACCGCCACCGCCACCGCCACCGTTCCCGGGCAGGATGGTGACCTCATCGAATGCCTCGGTGGTCCCCGAAATGCTGCTGGCTTTCGCCAAGCACCGAACCACGTCATCCTCAGCGAACTGGCCGGCAAAGGGCTGAGAAGCGTCCTGCTTGAAGGTGCCGTTCACCGACCACTTGAGATCGGTGGTCAGGATGGGATCGCCATCCGGATCGGTGGCTTCGTAGGAACAAAAGAGGGTGTCTGTGACCGTTGGGTTCTCGGGCGTGATCGCGACACTGGCCTCAGGGAAGGCGTCGGAGATGGTGATCTCTGCCGTCGCAGGCTCGGAGTCGTTTACGCCATCGGTGGCGACGACTGAAACGGTCCAGACTTGGTCCTTGAAGAGATTGCCCTCCGCAACAGTATCGCCCTGAAAGTCTTCCTGGACGACCCCGTCGACTGACCAGGTGTAGGAGTAGGTCACGGCATCGCCCTCAGGATCAACGGATTCGGTCACGATCACGACAGCGATGGAGTCGTCGTATTCAGCCTCATCGGGTGAGATGGCAATTTCTGGGGCGCTCGGAGCAAGATTTTGACCCCAAGCGAACGTGACGGTTGTTGAGGTCTGCAATCCTGCCTCATCAATTGCCGTCACAGTCAGGTTGTGGGCCCCTTCAGAGATGACGGGAACAGCCACGTCGAAGCGTCCATCGGTACCCGGGTTTGTTGTGACCAAGCTGCCGTCACGGTCGGAGTCGGCCGTTACGATCAGGTTTTCCCAAGCGGTGAGAACGTCTGACGCCGTACCCACGAGCCGCACCTCTTCCGAGGCGTCGTAGAGGGTGCCATCGATTGGCAGCTCAAGGGTTAGCGCCGGGGGCGCCTCATCAAAGAGCTTGAGGTCATCCTCCGACTGCGACTCCCAGGTGGCACAACCTGTCACAAGGGTCAAAAGGGGAAGCGTGGTGTATCGGATGAAGTGCGTGGAACCGGTCATGGACTGCCTCGAAGACATTGCAATTGGACGGCATTAGATTAGCGGACTTTCGTCAACGATGCTCAGAGAGGAGTGCAGAAATGATCAAGTGGACCGCTTCCGGGGCAGTAGAGCAGCCGAACATGGTTCAGATTCGGGTCCAGCGCTCCTATCCGGGACGAGTTCGGGCGGGTGCGCCGGTTCCCACAAGGTCGATGAGCGAAGAGGAACTCCTCAAAAACCTATGGCATTTCGGTGAGGGCCTCAAAGGGCCCAGAACCCATCCTTGCAGTCGCTTGGTCCTCTCAGGGGTAGGTGTTGCGACACGGGAAGATCTCCCGAGGGTGATGGATAGGGCTCGCGAATGGGGTTTTGGGCACATCGTGCTCCATGTCGGCGTGGAAGATCTCGATCGTTTGGACCTCGAGATGGTTCGTGGGCGCGCGGATTGTGTGGTGGTGCCTCTGCAGCCGGGGAGGGGAGGCGCACAGGTTCAGCAGGGCTCTCGGACCATTCGCGCCTGTCAGGATGCCGGCGTGGAGGTTGTGGCGAACACCGTGCTTTCCTTGGAGGCCGTCTCCCAACTGGAGGCGGTGACACGTCGACTCACCCGTGTGAAACCTCGACGCGCCTCCTTCACGTTTCCCTTTCCGATTGCAGGTGGATCGAGCACAGAGGTCGTCAAGGCAGCGGCCGTCAAGCGTGCCTTGACGAAAGCGGTTCCCGCCTTGGAGGCCGCTGGGATTTCAGTATCCGTGAAGGGCCTGCCAGCCTGCTACTTGCCCGAGTATCGGCATGTGTTCCGAAAGTCGGCCAACCGTTGGTACGTGGATGCCGATCACCAAGTGGAGGAAGCCCTTCTGTTTTTTCCCGATGTGGTGGGCTTCAGCAAGACCGATGCGTGCAGATTCTGTGTTGTCGATGCTTCATGCGATGGATTTTTCGCGACCTATTTGAGGCGGGAGGGCTTTCCCGCGCTTGCATCGATCAGCGACTCTCAATCAAGCGGTTGAGCAGTGCCTCTGCGTCGGCAGCCCTTCCGTGCTCGCTGTCGGCGATCTCGCCAAGCAGAGCCAGTGCTTTGTCTTCACCTCCGCCGAGGTAGAGCGCTTGGGCATACCACCAGTTTTCTCCCCAGAAGCGCTCACCGTCCATTTGGCGCAGCTGTCTGAAACTCTGAATGGCCTTGTCTTTTTGACGGTCACAGAGGAGTGCCAGGCTGTGGTAGTAGCGAAGGAGGCGATCCTCCGGGCTGCGCTCTACAAAACGCTCCGTTCTGGACGCGGAATCCTTGCAGCGGCCGGCTTCCATCAGTTGTACCGCGGCCGCCACATTTGCCGGAAGCGTGTTCGCGAGGGCCACTGGGGGAAGCTCCTTGGGCAGAAGATTGGCTCTGCGGATGTCTTCCGCGGAGTTCTTCTCCCCTTCCGAGGGCCGGGTCAATTGGTGGATGCCAAAGGCCAAGGCGAAAAGCATCAGACCCCGCGTGATCAAATTGGAGGAGGAGAGCCCCTCCGCTTTGGTCAGATTGGGATGTTTTTTCTCGGTGGTCTTGCGAACCCGTTTTGGACTCGCAGTGCGAAACTGACCACTCATCGGTGCAGGGGTCGTCGCAGGCAGTCGCGGGCTCTTTTGTTGTGCGCTGATTGCGGCCTTTATGGCATTTCGGGCCTGCTCGAGGTGGTTGGAGCAGGTCGAGCACGACTCGAGGTACTGACGGAGTGGCTCTTCCTCCTCAGGCTCAAGGCGGTCCATGGCTTTTTTCGCGAGGGTCGCGGCGGCAATGTGAGTCGAGGGCACTCCACTCTCGGATCGGAGGTGTTCGATGCCGATGCGAGTGGCGACGGTCATTACCCGTGATGCGGCCTGCACCATGCTTCCCCCCGGGTTGCGAAGAACCTCCGCGACTGCAGCAGTTTCTCGTTCGCGCCGGGAATCGTTGTCTTTCATGGACCATTGAGGTGCGTCCAGGAGTCGGTGCGCGACTGCTCGGAGGTGGTTCCGCACGCCAGTTGTTGCATGCGGGTCCCCGGAAAGAAAACGTTTGAAGAGTTCGTCGTTCATCCTGAGGAGTATGATAAGCGCAGAGGGTACCCCGCGTCGCGTGGGGAACCTTACGGGAGTGGCTTGGAACAGCGAAAACCCACAGTTCTTATCGTGGACGATGAACTCAACATTCGTCGCGCTTTGGCGCGCCAGCTGACACGGCAGGGCTTTGAGGTGCACGACGCGGGAAACGGAGCGACGGGTATTGAGCTCATTCAGGCCCATGCCATGGACATCGCTCTGATTGACCTGAAGATGCCCGACATGGGTGGACATGAGGTCTTGAGGGAGTTTCGTCGACTGAGCCCAGCAACCGAGTGCATTGTCATCACCGCGCATGGTTCTGCAGAAGCGGCCTATTTGGCCTTGTCGGAGGGTGCCTACGACTACTTCGAGAAGCCCATCATGGACTCCAGCCGCTTCTTCCAAATTCTGCGAAAGGCCTTGGAAGTCCGCGAATTGAAAGAGGAGAAAAGCCGCCTCCAGGCCAAGCTTGGAGGAGGCTCGGGGAGTCAGTTGATTGGGAACTCTCCTGCGATGATGCAGCTCAATTCGCTGATTCGAGACGTTGCGCGGGTCCCGGTCCCGGTGCTGATTACGGGGGAGAGCGGCACCGGTAAAGAGCGCGTGGCGAGGGCGATCCATCAGCTGTCGCCTCAGGCCGAGGGCCCATGGGTCCCTATCAACTGCACAGCCATCCCCGAGAACTTGCTGGAGAGCGAGCTGTTCGGCTACGAGAAAGGGGCCTTTACAGGTGCCCAAGGACGCAAGGTGGGTCTCTTCGAGGAGGCCAATGGGGGCACACTCTTTCTGGATGAGATCGGGAACATGCCCATCTCCATGCAAGCGAAACTCCTCCGAGTCTTGCAGGAGAGAGAGATTGTACGGGTCGGCGGCAGTCGACCGATTCCAATCAACTGCCGAATCTTGGCTGCAACCCATGTCAACCTTCGGGGTGCCATCGATTCAGGCGAGTTTCGCGAGGATTTGTTCTACCGTCTCAACGTCATCAACATCCAGGTGCCTCCACTTCGGGAACGCAAAGAGGACATCCAACTCCTGACCTATTTCTTTGTCCAGAAGTTCAACCAGGAGTACATGAAAAACGTTCGTTCTCTCACGAATGGGGCACTGGAGTTGCTCCAGGGGCAAGAGTGGGAGGAGAACAACGTGCGTCAACTCGAAAACGCCATCAACCGAGCAATGGTGCTGTGCCAGGCGGATGAACTCGGGGAAGAGTTGTTCAACCTGGCTCCGCCCACGGGACGGCGCCTGCAAGGACCGATGGAGGGTGCTCCGGAGGGGCTGTTTGATAAGCGCCTCATCGACCTGGACTATACGGATGCAAAGCGGGAAATCGTGGAGACCTTCTCCAAGTGGTACCTCGAGGAGCGGCTCAAGGAAACGGGCTGGAACATCACCCGTGCTGCCGAAATGAGCGGTCAGCAGAGACCGAATTTCCGGAAACTCATGACCCGTTTCGGTGTGGACGTTCCAGATGCCGACGAAAGGCAGCGTCGAATCAAGCAAAAGTAGGCTTTGTCTGCCTGGGCTCTCTTGCTGTCCTTTTGCACAGGTTTTGTTGGTTTTTGCCCAACGCTTCCCGGCCTGAAATCGTCTGGAGTGATAAGGGAGAGGGGCAGAGCGCAGCGGCAGTGCGCGAGGAGGTTGCATGAGCGTCTTCGAACAAATGGCGGGGCTCGATCACGAACAGGTGGTGTTCTGTCGTGATGACGATGTGGGACTTCGCGCCATCATTGCGATCCACGACTCGACGCTGGGCCAAGCCCTTGGTGGCTGCAGGCTCTACCCGTACAAAACGGAAGAAGAGGCGCTCCGTGATGTTCTTCGTCTTTCTCGGGGCATGACCTACAAAGCAGCCGTTGCGGGCCTGGATTTGGGTGGAGGCAAATCGGTCATCATCGGGGATCCGGGCATCAAGTCCGAGGCGTTGTTTCGTTCATTTGGGCGGTTCATTGAGTCGTTGAACGGGCGCTACATTACTGCCGAGGACATGAACACAACCGTCGAGGACATGACCCACATTCGCCGCGAGACGGAGTGGGTCACGGGTCAAGCAACCTATCTGGGGGGGTCGGGGGACCCGTCGCCCGTCACCGCATGGGGGACGTACCATGGCATCCGAGCTTGCCTCGAGGTGGTCTATGGGAGTGCAGATGTCGCGGGCAAGAAAGTGGCCATTCAAGGCTGTGGAAGCGTAGGGCGGTACCTCGCAAGCTATTTGGCAGAGGGCGGTGCGGAGCTCTACTACTCGGACATTTCTGCCCGGAACCTTCAGTACTGCGTGGACCACTATGGCGGAACTGTTGTCGAGGGAGACGACTGGTACAGCCTGGATGTGGATGTTCTGGCCCCCTGTGCGGTCGGCGGCATCATCAACTCCCAGACCATTCCTCTCCTTAAGGCTCCAATCATCGCGGGCGGGGCCAACAACCAACTCGACGACGAGCTCCGGGATGGTGAATCGCTCGCGGAGCGGTCGATTGTCTATGCTCCCGATTATGTGATCAATGCTGGAGGGTTGGTGAACGTCTGTGCAGAGCTCCGCGGCCTCCCTCGCGAGCAGGCCATGGAGCAGGCGAGCAACATCTTCGATACCGTGAAGGACGTCATCAACAAAGCAAAGGCGGAGGGCATCACCTCCATTCAGGCTTCAAATCGATTGGCAGAGGAGCGGATTGAGGCTGTGGCCGGAGTCAAGCGCTTCCATCTCTGAAGCGGCGGGCTCAGGGCTCGTTGAGAACCACGATTTCGCCGTCGCGAAGCTCGAGGCCGACCCAGCCGAGGGCGGAGGTGGGGAGTCTTCGAAGCAGGCCGGGAACGGTCGTCATGATGGCAGCTCGGTTGCTCTTGGAGACTTCTTTGAGCCGAGGGATCTCTCGCTCGAAAGCAGCAAGCTGCTCCAGTTTGGCGGCTTCTGCCAAAGCGAGGTAGGTCGTGTCGGAGTCGTCGGCCAGGGAAATCCGGTCGGCGATCTCAGTCAGGTATGCAGTCTGGGCCGAGGGGGGGCGGTGGAAGCGGAGCCGCAAGTGGACATCGGTCTGGGCGATCATGGCCCGAGGGGTTTCCACGGAGAGGTATGTGATTTCCACGGGACGGGATTGCCGATAAAGTCCATCGAGGAGAATGGGGAGGTTGTAGTAGGAGCCAGAGGCCTTGAGTTCCAACTCCACGGGAACGACGTCGTCTTTCTGGGGAAGATAGACCCAGTCGAGTCCTGTGACCCGCATTTCCGCAGCGATAACTTGGAGTGAGACAAAGTCGGCCACTCCTCGCTCTGCATGAGGCAGGAGGGCTGTGATCATCTTGGCTTCTTTTTCTCGGCGCTCCTCACTCAGTGAGTCGGCGGTGAGTCCCAACTGCATTCGGCTGAGGTCCTCAAGCAGGCTGGTCTGAGCGGGAGGTGGCGCGGGGGTGTCGCTGAAGTTGGCCATCGCGGCCAATACGGCGATGGCCAAGCCATTTACCGCCACCAAAATAGGCAACGCTGCACGCTTTCGAGGGGAGCCCTGAGGGTCACTCGGTGGAACCGGCTCCCGAGTAGTGTCGTTCATAGAGCTCAGTATTGGTAGTCGTAATCTGAACCACCACCTGAGCTGCGACCACCGCTGCGGTTTTCCACGACGGTGAGAATCTGCTCAAGGATGTTGCGCTCTTTGAGCGTGGAGGATGGCACATCGAGCCAGCGGTAGATGGACCCGGTGAACTCCATGTCGACCGAGATCATGTCTTTCTCAATCTGTTCTTGATTGACCAGCATGACCGAGGTGTTGCCTGCATTGGGCTTCACCTCCGCGACCATTCGATAGCGGATAGGTTCGGGGATTTTCGTTCCTGCGAAATTTTTGTAGATGTAGTCTGAAGCGCCGTGAACCCAGCCGGTCACGATCAGGCCTTTGTTCTCATCGATTTCTTCGATTGGGCCGGCGTCCCCTAAGATCTCAAGCGTCGCCTCCCAGACAACGTTGAAATCCGATGCCAGAACCGCATCGACAGGGCGCTCCTGATGGACCGGGAGATTGTCCTCGGGGAAGGGAGCTGGCATGCAGCCCACAAGCGGAACAGCGACAAACGCTAAACAACGGAACATCGGAACTCCTCGTGGGAGCTATCATAGAGTATCCCATGCATGCAGACAAGCCTTGCAAGTCGGAGCAGGCTACTCTTTGAGCATGCTCCAGAACATCCTGCTTCCTGTCGATGAGTCTCCCGCCTTTGAGGCGGCCTTTGCGACGGCGCTTGCGCTGGCTGAGGCCTCCTCGGGTGAGGCGACAATTGATGCGCTCTACATTCTCAGTGTGTCCAAGCGCACAGGGCGGTTCCTCGAGGACCTCAGTGGGATGATGGGCTTTGAGCCTGTGATCGTGCCCGAGAAAGTGGAGTCCTGGTATCGAAACCAAGGAGAGATGCTTCTTTCCTCTGTGGTTGAACGAGCACACGGCCGGGGTGTCTCGGCACGGTCCGTGTGGGATCAAGGCGCAGTGCTGGAGCGGGTGGCGAATCACGCCTCCGCTGCGGATTTGGTTGTGGCGGGTGTGGGCGAGGATGGAGTGGTGGCTCTGTCGGGGCAGGGGGAATGCACAGCGGATCGTTTTCTGAAGAACTGTGGCACCACGGCCTTGATGGTCCCCGCTGCGCAGGTCAACTTTTCGGGCATCTGTTTGGGGTTCGATGGGTCGGATGGCGCCAATGCGGCTCTTCGGTCAACACGCCGGCTCGCTCAGTGGATGAGTTGTCCTGTGCATGTGGTCTGTGTGGAGGACCCGCACAGTGGGAAGACGAATGACCCCTTGAAGGTGGCCGAGACCCACTTGAGAGAAGCTGGGGTGCAGGTGACCACAGCGCTTCTCTCCGGAGAACCTCATGAGGTGCTTCAGTCGGAGTGTCAGTCTCGTGGACTGGGCCTGGTCGCGGTCGGGTTTCGCGGTCGAGTGGGTCTTCCCGGTCGTGTGTTGGGGCGCGTCACCGAGGCCCTCATCAACGAATCCGGCACGGCGCTTCTTGTGTCTCGATAGCGGGTTTAATTCCTGGTTTTCCCCTTGCTGCGAACGGGTCACTTCGATAGCATGGAGATCCCGCCCGTCTGGTTTCCTACTGGACCCCCCATCTTTCCTTTCTACTCGCGTTTCTCGTGCTGGCGAATCGACCCGATCCACACCACGTACAGACCGCGGTCTTTGACGGCCCGCTGGAGCTGTTGCTGTATCTCATTCGGAGGGATGGGATCGATGTGCGCGAGATCCCGATTGCACACGTCACTGTCGAGTATCTGGAAGTCCTCAACCGGATGCGTGAACTCGATCTGAACATTGCGGGAGAGTTTCTGGTGATGGCCTCCACCCTCTGCCAACTCAAGAGTCGAGAGCTGCTGCCTCGGGAGGAACAGGAGCACGAGGAGGAGGAGGAAGATCCCAAGGAAAGGTTGATACGGAGGCTCATTGAATACGAGCGCTTCAAGGAGGCCGCGGAAGACCTGAGCCAGCGAAATTGGCTGGGGCGTGACGTCTTCGCTCGGCCTCGAAACGATACCGACATCGAGCGTCCACTTGCTCGGGATGTTGAGGCCCTGGCTTTGGCCGAGGCCCTCTCGGCTGTGTTGCAGCGCTCGAAGATACGTCCCCCCCAGCACGATGTGGAGCTGGAATCCTGGTCACTGGTTCAGAGCGTGGAGTGGTTGCTTGACGCGTTGCCGCAGGGCCAGCCTGTTGAAATCCAGGAGCTTTTCGTCCAGTTGAACACCCGATCCCAACGGGTGCAGACTTTTATGGCGGTTCTCGAGATGGCCCGGATCCAGCTGGTCGATGTGGAGCAGGACAGTCACCTTGGGCCGCTTCAGGTCACGAGTAAGAAGAGCAAGGAAACAGCGGACCTCTCTACGATTCGGGACGCAGAAATGGGCAATGTGGCGAAGGAGGCCTGATGTCGGACTCGAAGAACAATCTGATACTCCTGCCAGGGATTGAGCGTTTTGCTGCACCGCAAGAAGAGAAGGATCTCAAAGCCCAGGAAGACGCTGTTCCGGAAATCGCGCCTCCTCCTCCAGAACTTCTGCTGCCGGTTCTCGAAGCCGTTTTGTTTGCAGCGGATCGTCCCCTGAGTGTGGCTGAGCTTCAGGAGGTCCTCGGGTTAAAATCTCCACAACAGATCCGTGCAGGCCTGCAGGTTCTCAAGGAGTCTTCGATTTCACGAGGTGCTGGCGTTCGGGTGGACGAAGTGGCAGGTGGGTACCAGCTTCGAACCCATCCCAAGGCGACCGAGTGGGTGGCACGCCTCCAAGAGGTGAAGCCCGTGAAACTCTCGAACGCCGCCGTCGAGACCTTGGCAATCATTGCCTATCGGCAGCCTGTGACCCGTCATGCCGTTGAAGACCTTCGTGGTGTGGACTGTGGTGGAATGGTTCGAACGTTGATTCACAGGGGCCTTGTGAAGACCATGGGTCGCTCGGATACCGCTGGCCGCCCTCTTCTTTACGGCACCACGAGGGAGTTTTTAGAGTTCTTCGGGCTCCGCGATCTGTCCGATCTTCCAGCACTTCGGGACCTTCGCGAAATGCAAGCGGACGACCCCGAGGAGGGGCCACAGCCGTCCTTGTTCTGAGACGGGAAGGTGGTGGTCTCGCCCAGATGCGTTAGAAACGGCCGTCACTACCACCCCAACGCACGCCAGCAGGTGGCCGTCGGAGGACAGCATGCAAGAAATTCGGATCGCGAAGTTGATCGCCAATCGAGGCCTTGCCTCACGAAGAGAGGCAGAAGCCTGGATACGGGAGGGGCGTGTAAAGCTCAACGGCGAGGTTCTTGAGAATCCTGGGACTCTGGTGCATCCCGATGAGGATCACATCCGCGTGGACGGGCGTCCTCTCCCTGAGCCTCAAGAGCATGTGTATTTCTTGATGTACAAACCGAGGGGTACCATCACCTCGCGAAAAGACCCTGAAGGGCGCAAGAGTGTCATCGATCTGCTCGGGGATCTTGAGACCCGCGTAGAGCCTGTAGGTCGCTTGGACTTCGATACAGAGGGTTCGCTACTCTTCACCAATGACGGAGAGCTTGCCCACAAGCTTACTCATCCCTCCACCAAGGTCCCAAAGCGCTACATTGCCAAGGTCTGGAGAACCCCGAATGAGCGAACCCTTGAGCGGCTTCGAAAAGGGGTCCATCTCGAGGACGGAAAGACCGGCCCGTGTAAAGTTCGGGTCTTGGAGTCCACCGACGGAGGCAATGCTCGAGTCGAATTGACTGTGGTGGAAGGACGAAACCGCCTGATTCGCCGTATGCTTCAGGCTGTGAATCACCCCGTCTCAAAACTCCGTCGCGAATCTTTTGCGACACTCTCGGTTCGAGACATGGAGCGGGGGCAGGTGCGCCGCCTCACTCCAGAAGAGGTCCGCAGGATTCGAGACCTGGCTGAGGGCCGATCTCCCACCAGTGCGGGGCGAGTCCGTAAACGAAAAGGGTTCGCCGTCGCAAAGCCGAAAAAAAAGCGCCATGGCAAGAGAACTCCGAGAAAGGGACTTGCGTCGTCCCGAAAGCCCCGATAAACGCTGAGCGCGGGGTGGAGCAGTCTGGTAGCTCGTCGGGCTCATAACCCGAAGGTCGTAGGTTCAAATCCTGCCTCCGCATCCACTTTCGAAACGCCCCTCAGTTCGCTGGGGGGCGATTCTTTTTTCGGGGGAACTCCGGTGTGCGGCCGTTTTGTCCTTTCCTCTCCCAAGGAGGTCATCGAGGAGGTTTTCGGGGTCACTGGCGCCGGAATCATGGCCGCTCGTTTCAACGTGGCCCCGACTCAGGCTGTCCCTGTGGTGCTCGAGGGCCCTCACGGCCGTGTGATTCGGAGAATGCGGTGGGGGCTGACACCGAGGTGGGCAAAGATGAAGCGGGGGCCTCGTGGTGGTACACAGTTGGCAAGCTTCATCAATGCACGGAGCGAAACCATCAACACGAAGCCGTCTTTTCGAGAGGCATTTGCTCAGCGTCGGTGTCTGATGCCTGCCAATGCCTTCTACGAATGGCAGCACACCGATTCCGGGAAGCTTCCGCATGCCATCGGCCTCCCGGGGTCCACCCCATTCGCCATGGCTGGGATCTGGGAGCCTTGGGTCTCGGCGGAGGGGGAACTCCGGGAGGGAGTCTGTGTGGTCACGACGCGAGCGAACGCCGAGATGCGGCGCCTCCATGAACGGATGCCGGTTCTCATTCATCGGGACCACCATGAACTTTGGTTGAGGAATGACACTCCTCCTGCCCTTCTTCGGGGGCTGATGGAACCAATTCCGGAGGGAATCCTTCGCGTTTATCCTGTGGGGGATGAGGTCAATCGCGCGGATGCGGAAGGGCCAAGTCTCTTGGCGCCTCGCTCGAGGAGCCGTTGACTGTTCGTGGGCAGGGTCCCCGATGCCCCTCTATTCTTCAGGACTGAACGCTGAATCTATGATTGATAGAAAATGTTGGGTTATCGTGGTGGTGGCCTAGGCATGCTCCTTGCTGAGTAGGGTGTGTTGGCGTGGAGGAGCAGCATGACACCATCGCTTTTGGAAGCCGCTGAGCGGGCCAAGCATGATTTGGGCAAGTACATCGCTTTCCAGGCTCGATGGCTCCCTGAATCTGCTGGTCGACAGGACTGGCAGGATGGCCTGGTGTCCGACTTGCTTCAGACGCGAAGAGGGCCGGCTGGAACAGAGGATGCTGTGACGCTTTGGAAGCGGCTTCGTCCGGGGTTGGGTGAGCTGGAGGGGGACCCGGATCTCCTTGAGGTGGATGATGCGATGAAAACCATCGACCGGTCACTGGATGACTTGCGGGCGGACCGTCTTTCCGTGGAGGCACTCCAAGCCCTCGGTGGTACGGCGAAGCGGGTCGCGCACCACCTGTCTGTTCTCCACAAGAGACTTCGAGGAGCATGAAATGGCACACATTCTGATTGCAGACGACCAGGATCGGTATGCTGAACTTTGCCGCAGGGCGATTCCTGAGCACGACTACCACGGGCCTGTTCGAGACTGGAAGGAGCTGAATGCCGCTCTGAAAAAAATGGGTTCACGCGTGGATCTGGTTCTTCTGGACGTCCACTTCGATATCGCCGAAGAGAAGCTGATTGGGCTTCCCAAAAATCCGACGGAAAAGCAGGTGGAGAGGGTCCGTCGCGAGCAGGGTCTTCTGATTCTGGAAAAGCTTCGTGTACAGCAGCCCGAACTGCCTGTGATTCTGATGACGAGTCGCGACGATCTTCCCCTCGAGCGTGCTGCAGAGGAGATGCAGGCTGAGGAGTACACCTATTTTCTGGACGAGGACTACGTCGATGCCAGTGCACTGCGTTCTCAAATTGAAGGCATCGTGCGAGCAAGCCGCGGTCTCGAGAGAGAAGGGCCCATTTTCTGGGGCCGTTCTCGAAGAATGCAGCGGGTGCGGTCCCGTCTCCTCACCTTGGCACTGGGTCGTCTGCCCATCATTTTAGGAGGTCCGACAGGAACAGGAAAAAGTCTGATTGCTCGGCATTTTGTGCACCGACGTTCGGGAAGGCGCGGAAGTTTTGTGGCTGTGGATCTGAGCACCATGCCCAAGGAACTGATGGCCGCTCACCTCTTTGGGTCGGTCAAGGGCAGCTACACCGGTTCGGTTGCGGACAAGAAAGGAGCTTTTGAGGAAGCTCACGGGGGGACCTTGTTTCTGGATGAGATCGGCAACCTCTCCGAGGACGCACAAAAGATGCTCCTGAGCGTGCTGCAGGAAGGAGTGGTCACGCGGATTGGTGACGTTCGAGAACGCAAGGTGGATGTGAAGCTGGTGGTGGCTACCCACGAGGACCTGGGGCAGATGGTCACTGAGGGGCGGTTTCGACGGGATCTCTTCATGCGCCTCAACCCGGCGTGCACCGTCAAACTGCCGGCGCTGGTGGAACGGGATCTGGATCTGACACGCCTGCTCGGTTTCTGTGTAGACCAAGCCATGGTGGGTCCTTACCTCCAGGAGTTGCTTGAGAATTACCGGCAGCGCCATGGAATCCGCGACGAATCCATCGCCATTTTTTCCGATGACGAAATTCCGAAGGAACGGTCGGAGGCGCTTGGATTGCTGCTGTCCAGCAAAGCGATGGGCCAGCTGAAGCGTCACCGGTGGCCGGGCAACCTCCGAGAATTTGCGATGACTGTCGAAAATGCTTTGGTGTTCACCTTTGCAGAGCTCGCCAATGTTCCTGGAGGAAGCAGACCGGATGTTGTCCAGCTTCGGCCCAAACTGCTTCGTGATCTCTTGAGGGCCACGGCCACTGCCGATGAAGCGGAGGATGAGGGCTGGAAAACCGATGTGAGGATTGCTCCCGCTGACACTTTAAATAAAGTCGCAAGTGAGGTCGAGCGTCAGTATTTTGTACAGCTCTACATCCTGAATGAGGGAGATTTCAGGGCCATGGCGAGTGTCCTCTTGGGTGACCCCGACCTGGCTCGTAAAGTTCAGCTTCGCTTCAATCAGCTCGGGCTTAAGGTGCGGGAACTGAAGCAGAGGATTGCGTAGAAGTGCACTGGTCAACCCTCCTCTTCATTCTCGGAACAGGTCCGGTTCATGCGCAGGACGAGCTTGTAGAGGCTGGGCTGAGCGAGACGGAGTTGGAGCGGTTTCGTGATGGAGTCTCGGCATTGGCTGAGGAGAGGTATCAGGACGCACAGGGCCAGTTCTGGCGTGTGCATCTGACCAACAGGGGGCATCCTCAGACCCTTTTGGGTCTGGGACAGGCGTATTGGGGGGAGGGGCAGCTCAAGGAAGCGCTCCAATGGTTTGACGAATGCACCCATCTTCTCGAGGACTGTGCCTTTTCTGCGGGTGAAGTGGCGTTGGCCATCGGAAACACCGATGAAGCGGTTGACCGTCTGGAGAGGCTTGCTGAGGAACAAAGCCCGGATGTAGAGCGACGGGTTCGATGGGGACTCATGAAGGCCTATCTGGCACAAGAAGAGATCGTTCGGGCAGTGGAGGAGTCGGTTCAAGCATCCCAGTACGACCGGGATCAAGAGAACGATCCGTGGACTCAGGACGATCTTCAGTCGCTCCTGATGCTGGCGAAACAAGTTCGCGAGCTGCAGGGGCAGGAGAAACCTTGGGAGTCCTCGGAAACTTCAATGTGGCCGGATTTGCTCGGAGTGCTTCAATCAGCGGGCGAGGGGATGGAGGGTCTTGAGGGGGTCGAGGCTCTTGAGGCCGCGAGCTTTCAAATCGAGATCGAGGAGGCGGCTCGGCGACGGTTTGGAGGCATTGACCGGGCGCTCGATGGCGCTCAGCAAGAGTTGGCTCGAGCGGCACGTCAAGCGTTGAGCGCGAGGAAGTGGGTCGAGGCGGAACAGCATCTCCGGTCCCTGGCCGCGGAGGGGTCTCAGTCTTCTGAGTATTGGGGGCTCACCGGACGCCTCCTGCTGGAGCGCGAGGACACTCCGGATTGGTCGGAGGCCGAACGGGCGCTCCGAATGGCCAACAAACTGGCCCCGAGCAACCAGGAGTGGGGAAGTCGTCTGGTAAGGCTTCTCACCGAAGGATTTGGAGGACGACGCGACAAAGAGGCCCTGCCGGTTCTCTTTGAACTTGTGGCTCAGAACCCAACGCCTGAGCTCACGATGCAACTGGGGGACTTGAGTTCGAAGGTGGGCGAATACGCGCTCGCTACTCGAAGCTACACGGAACTCGTTGAGCGGTGGCCGGGGTCCACGTTGGTCGAGGAGGCCCAAGATCGGGTTGCGGCACTGGAGCGGGGTATTCCGGGTGCAGCGGTGGTGGAGGCACAGCCGGAGGGCCTGGAGGAGACGGTGCAGAAGGGTGCTCAGTGGCACTATCACCTGTCCGTGGTTCTCCAAGGCCGAGGCCGTCCGGAAGAGGCGGTGATTCAGGCCAGGCAGGCGGTGGATCTGCAGCCCAGTTGGCCTGTCGCCATGAACCACCTCGCAGGGCTGTTGGTGGTGGATTCTCCCCGGGAGGCCCTCAGCCTTTGGGAGGAGTCGCTTCGGCAGGCACCGGATCAGGTCCAAGTTCGCACTTTGCGTGTCGATGCTTTTCTTCGTTTGGCCCAGCCGGCCTCAGCACTCAAGGAGCTCGAAGTCCTGGTGGGTACGGCACCCGAGTATCACTTTCGGAGGGCCCAGATACACGAATCGCAAGGCAACTTGGTCGCTGCCAGGGAAGCCTTGGCCGACTACTTCTCGGGGTACACGGGGGTGCTTTTTCGAGAGGAGGCCCTCGCCTTGAATGCCTCGGTGGCGCCGCCGGACTCCGGGCAGCCTTGGGTGCTTTTCCTTGGCTTGGGGCTGACCTTCGTGGGAGGAAGCACCGGAGTGTGGCGATGGCGTCGTCGTCGAACGGGGCTTTCCTTGGCGGAGTTCCTGGATCGTGAACCTCGGAGCTACCATGACCTTGCGAGGGTCTTGGCGGGGATGCGGCATGAGGTACTCAAGCACAACACGACTCTGCTTCCGACGGTGGCGGATGCCCTCGAGCGGGGGGACCGCGGCCCGGCCTTGGATGCGAGTGGAATTCTGTTGGGCGGCCAAGGCACCTCGGGCGTCATTGATCTCTGGGATCGGTACCTCGGTGAGCTTGAGGCGATTGGCCACTCGCATGGTGTTCGTCTGAATCTCCGGTTCATCGATCGTCAGATCGCCCCCATGTGTGACGCCTTTGACAGCCTGCGTCAGCTGGCGCCCAGACTTCACAAGGGAAGGCCGGAGTTCATGGTGGAGAAGATCCGTGCGATTTCCACGGCCGTCAACGAGGTGGGCTACCGAGAACTCGGCAAGCTTCTCCATGAGGTCTGCGTTCTCGAGGTGGATCGGGGTCTTCTGGAAGATGTGTGGAGGCGGGTCGCCCGCGAGCCCGGAATCGTTGGCAGAGGACTGGCTGCTCCTGTTCTTGAGGCGAGCGAGGGCATGAATGTGCGGGTGTTTCGTGAGGATTTCGCCGACATTCTCGCCAATCTCCTGCGAAATGCCTGCGAGGCGGCGTTGTCGGATCGGCCCAGCAATGAGGTTCGGATTGGGATTCGGGTCGTGGAGGAAATGGACCCGGTGACGGGGCTCTCATGGGTGGCGATTCGCGTACTCGACAATGCGCTTTCCGAGTTGAGCAATGACATGATCCACAGTCGGCGGATTGGGCGAGGGATCGGCTTGGCTCTGGATCTTGCGAAGCGGAGTCAGGGGAGTTTGGTGGTCGAGCCGGAGGACGGCTGGTCAAAGGCGGTCGTGCTGCGGTTGAGCATGGCTGAGGAGGCTGAGGGATGAAGAGGACTGTACTGATTGTGGAGGACGGGCACGAATACATTGACCGAGCTGAACAATTCCTCTCCGAGGACTTTGAGTTCACCCGGGCAGGAAATGGAGAAGTGGCTTTGCAGCTGCTTCAGGAAACGCCCTATGAAATGGTCTATCTGGACATGAACTTTAATCGCGTGGGCACTCAGCACCTCTTGGGACCCTGGGACGAACTTACGGCTCGTTTTGGGGGCGATAAGGAACAAGCTCGGTCTTTCTTGGAGGCCCACCAAGGGGTGTATGTGCTCTCCGCAATTCGAGAAGCAGGCCACGACTTGCCGGTTTTGGTCTCCTATGATTTCTCATCGGAGCCCAAACGGTGGATTCACCTCAAGAACCGCTATGGGCCCATCGCTTATCTTTCGGACAACGAGGGTCCTGACGAGGTTCGCAAGGCGCTGATTGCGATGTGCGAAGAGCCGGAGTCAGCCTGACGCATTCAGAACTCGGCGCATTCTCAGGCGGTCCTGACCGGGCCCATACTCTCCAGTACAGAGCGCCACCCGCGTGAACGAAAACTTCTCCTCGTAAAGCCGGATCGCGGCTTCATTTTTGGGGTCGACTTCGAGCACCAGTGAGGCCACACCACTCTCGGTGAGGCTGGTGGAGACCTCTTGCAGAAAAAATGTCCCGAGTCCTCGACCTCGCCAACCCGGACGAATGGACATGGAGAACAGAACGGCCTCTTGCGGGTCGTCCCAAGACTTGAGAAGCTGGCAGGTTCCGATGATGGTGCCGTCGGCTCGCAGTAGAAACGTTCGCCCGTGCCGGAGCATCAAGCCCGCTGTAAACCGGGACCAGGTGACCTCAGAGAACGTCACCAGATCGATGTCCACAATCGCCTGAATCAGCGCAGGGTCGTGCTCAACAACCTCCTCAACGACGATGTTGAAGGTGCGTTGGTCTTGTTTGGAGAGTGCCATTTTCACGGAGATGATTCCTTCTCGGAGTGTTGGTCTTAGCGTAGACTCTCCGCGTGCGCACCTGCCTGGGGCGGATAAGAGGGACTGCAGCAAGGAGGCCTTTGATGCAGCTGTCCGCCAACGTTTTCGCCAGTCGACGCAAGAAACTTCTTGAGTCCATGGAAGAGGGCAGTGCCATGCTGCTGTTCGGTGCCAAGCATGTGCTGCGAAACGGTGACGCCGAGTATCCGTATCGACAGGACTCAGACCTCTGGTACCTCACGGGTTGGAAGGCGCCAGAGAGTGCGCTGTTGCTGGTTCCAGGGGCTGAGGAGGAGTCGGTCCTTTTTGTGCAGCCAAAAAATCCAGAAATGGAAATTTGGACCGGCATACGCCCAGGAACCCAGGGCGCTGTCGCAGATTTTGGAGTGGACGCTGCATACGCCTGGGAGACTTTGCAAACGGCACTCACCTCGCGTCTTCAAGGCATCCAGACGCTTTATTTTTCTGTCGGTTTGGATTCGGAGCGCGACGCTCTGGTCATGGGCGCCATCCGCCGCGCACGTCGGGCAGTTCGGGCCAACCACAAGTGCCTACCCGATGCATTTATTCATCCTGGCCGGTTGGTTCATGAGATGCGCTTGAGGAAGAGCCCTGAGGAGGTCGTGCTCCTCAAGGAGGCGGCGAGGATTACCGAAGAGGCGCATCGAGGCGCCATGGAAATGGCAAAAGAGGGCCTGAATGAGTTTCATCTTCACGCCTTCATCGATTACACCTTTCGGAAACATGGTGGGAATGGACCGGGCTACACTTCGATTGTGGGTGCGGGTAACAATGCCTGCATCTTGCACTACATCGAAAACGACAAGCCTCTTCAATCCGGGGACTTGGTCTTGATCGATGCCGGGTGTGAGTTGGAGAATTACTGCGCAGACGTGACACGTACATTTCCTGTCTCAGGGAAGTTCAGCGCAGAGCAGAGAGCGGTGTATGAGGTGGTGCTTCGTGCCAACGAAGCCGTCATCCAACTCGTGCGAAAGGGGACTCCGTTCAAAGCCCTTCAAGAGTGTTGCATTCGAGTGCTCACGGAGGGTCTTGTTGAGCTGGGGCTGCTTCACGGTGAAGTGGAGGAACTCATCGACGCCAAGGCGCATCGCCCCTTTTACATGCATGGAGTGAGTCATTATTTGGGCATGGACGTGCACGATGTCGGTCGCTACTCCGCTGACGGAGAGTCGAGACCTCTGGAAGAGGGGATGGTGTTGACCGTGGAGCCCGGGATCTACATCTCACCTGACAACGTTGATGTCCCGGAGAAATGGCGAGGAATTGGAATTCGCATCGAGGACGATGTTCTTGTGGGTTCGGATGGCCCGGTCAACCTTACCGAGGGGATTCCCAAGACGGTTGAAGCGGTCGAAGAGGCCTGCTCATCAACAGCCTAAACCCCGAGAGGTCGGCACCCCTCTCGAGATGCCGACCCATTCGGAACGTGTTGAGGATGTCACCCTGCTCAGGGGCAGGGATCCTCCTCAGAGTCATCGGTCGGGTTGGTGTCACCGGTGTAGTCGTCTGCGGCTCCACCGCTTCCCATTTCGGAGATGACAAAGGCGGCTTCCATCCAGGCAGCGGTGCCGTCTGAAAATTCAACCACAAAGTCGGCTTCGCTGCTGAGTGCATCGCCTGCGACAGCAACGCTCAGCAAAACTTCGCCCGGGCGCGCATCGATCGCGAGAATATCGGCGTCTCCATAAACGGTCACACTCTCCACCGTGCTGAGATCCAGGTCGCCTTCGGCGACACTGAGGCTGCCAATGAACACCTCTCCTTGCTCGGCCTGTGGAGGCGTGAACTCGAAGTTCACAACAGGGTCGAGTTCGCCGGACGCTGAATCTTCAGTCAGATCGGGCCGGTCCCGGTCGCGGTCGGGGCCAATCTGGCCGTCATTGTCGTAGACGAGGCAGCCGGATGCAAGGGCAAGGGCAGGGATTGTGAGGAATAGGTTTTTCATTGAAGTCTCCATTTCATGTTCCGGTTGGTGTCGAGTTGCGGTTCTTGCTCAGGAGCAAAATTCTCTCGACCGCGCTACAGACGATGGAGTCTTTGGAGTATTCAATGAGTCGTACAAAAAAAGCCTATAAAAATTTGGAGTTCCTCAATTCGCCTGCTGCGCGGACCATTCGCATCATGTGCGAATACGAGGAGCCTCTTCAGCGGTTTGAGGAACAGGGCGTCAGCGACACCGTGGTGCTTTTCGGCTCAGCACGGACGCTTCCAAAGGAAGTGGCAGCGGAGCAGCTGAAGGCCGCTGAGGCTGCGTTCGCCTCCGGAAACGGCAGCGAGGAAGCGGTTGCCATGGCTAGAGGAAAGCTTGCTTCTTCACGCTACTACGAGGACGCACGGGAACTCGCGAGGAAGATGACGGAGTGGTCACTTGGAAGAGATTCCGAGCGAGACTACTTGATCTGCACCGGGGGCGGCCCTGGCATCATGGAGGCGGGAAACCGGGGTGCTGCCGATGTGGAGGGCGGTCGAAGCGTCGGCTTGGGGATTTCGCTTCCGTTCGAAGAAGACGTGAATGCCTACGTGACAAAAGAGCTCGCGTTTGAGTTCCACTACTTCTTCACGCGAAAGCTCTGGTTCATGTACTTAGCGAAGGCCTTGGTGGTCTTCCCCGGCGGATTCGGCACCTTGGATGAGCTGATGGAGCTTCTGACATTGGTGCAGACCCAGAAGATTTCCAAGCCCCTTCCCATTGTTCTTTTCGGGAAGGAGTACTGGAATTCTGTGATCAACTTTGAGGCAATGGTAGAATGGGGAACCATTTCTGCTACGGATCTGGATTTGTTCCTCTTCACAGACGATGTGGACGAGGCGGTCAACTACATGACCAAAAGATTGGTGGAGGCTGAGGGGCGATGAGTCGTTTTGGGTTGAGGCGTCGAATCAAGTCGAGGTTTGGAATCGGGGGAGAGTCTTCCGATTCCAAGGAAACAGAGGACCGGTTTGAGATTCTCTTTGAGTTGCCAAACGGGGACCGGAAAACCGTGGAAACCGAAGCCCATTACACCCTCCACATGGCCTCTCAAATGCTCGAGACTCCGATCGAGGTCGGTTGCCCCGATGGACATTGTGGTGGATGCTTGGTGGATGTGGTCTGCGACACAGGAATGCAGGCGATGGGCGATCGTGAGCGCGATGTCATCCTGGAGAAGCACGAGCGGGAGCCCGAGGCTCAGGAGCGCCTGGCCTGTCACGCTCGGGTCCTCGGGCCCGGAGTGGAGGTCAAGGTCCACAAGGTGTGGTCCATGGAGGATCTCCGCGGAGAATAGAGCCTGCTTGGCGGCTTTGACTGGATTCAATTACTCGAGTTGAATGACGGCTCCCTCGAAATCTTACTGCGACCTCCACATTCACGCGGGCGCCTCAGTGGCTCCGCATATCCTCTGGGCCATGGCTCATGAGGCCGGTTTTAAGCTTCCGGTAGAAGACTACTGGGAGTTTGTGGACTTGGTTACCGCTAACCCCAACAAGGTTCGAAGCCTCGAGGATTACCTCAAAATTCTCCATGTGTGGACGGAGCGAATCCAGTCTTCTCCCTCCGCTATTGAACGCTCCGTGTACGAGATCATCGGAAAGGAATACCGAGGATCGCGGTGCACCCGGATCGAGCTCCGGTTCAACCCCATGAAGAGAAACCTGGGTGGCGAGCGGGACCTGGACCACATCATCCATGCTGCGTTGCGCGGCATGGATCGGGCGTGTCTTGAATACGGG
Organism: Myxococcota bacterium; assembly: GCA_036021505.1. Lineage (GTDB taxonomy): Bacteria > Myxococcota_A > UBA796 > UBA796 > CAJQPC01 > JAYXVV01. The sequence goes on from JAYXVV010000135.1 coordinate 37,690, forward strand.
GTAGAGGCGGGGCTTTTGTTCTGCTTAGCGAGGGAGTTTCCCCCGGAGCAGAATGAGAAAATCCTGGAGAAGGCGATCAAATACCGGTCGCGGGGTGTGCTTGGTATCGACCTGGCGGGTCAGGAAAAAAGCCCAATGGAGTTGACCAGTGCAGTGGAGAAATACGCAAAGATCTTCGCTCGAGCTCGGGCTGCTGGTTTGGGCACGACGGTGCATACCGGGGAGACACAGGCGACTTCAGGTGAGGGTGTCATGGCTGTGGTCAATCGCCTCAAACCCGATCGAATCGGACACGGAATTCGCGCAGCCTACAGCGAAGAGGCCACTGCAGTTCTCGCAGACACAGGGACGGTTCTGGAGGTGTGTCCAAGCTCCAACCTGCACACTCGGGCGGTGAGCCACTTGGAAGAGTTCAAGTACATTCTCGGGACGTTCGATTCAGCCGGGGTCCTGTTCACCATCAACACGGATGGAACCTACCTC
>JAYXVV010000136.1:0-7285 GCA_036021505.1 Myxococcota bacterium
CTATTGAACGGGCATCTCAAAAGCCCAGATGCCGCCCCCCACCTCATCCACCGTGTAGATCGACTTGTTGAGAACCACGAAGGGTCCTGGTCGGGCTGGACCGGAGAGGGTCCATGACCGGCCACCAACTTCAAACAAACCATCCTCGATGTTCACGGCCCACAGGGTGTCCCCTTGGCTGTACAAGGCCGTGGCCTTTCTCTCATCGAGCCTGCCCGTTGAATCCTGGACCCCTACTTCCCCACCGGTGACCCAAGCACCTTTGTGCTCAGCGACTGCGAGGAGGCCCTCAGACTCGACCAACACGTCGGCTTGGTCTGTACTCCGCTCGATTTCCCAAACGACCCCCACCTTTTCGTCGACTGCCCAAATGGTGTTCTCTGAAACCACCAGATCCGCAGGACGCCGAAACAGGGTTCCATTCACGTCTTGGGATGCGACTTCCCGTTCGTCCTTGGGGGGCAGCAACTCCGATACCCAACCCTCAACTCCTGAATCACTGAAGCTTCCAAAAAACCGCCCATTAAAAACTGAGAAGGCTTCCAAGTCTCTCCAATCCCACGTAATCTTCTCTTCTTCGCCCGTTTCCGGGTTCCATTGAGCTACGGCAGGATCAAACTGCGTGCTGTAGTAGAGGACTCCATCGGAAACAGCCAGATCGCTGGCTTTGTCCCTTGGAGCCATCAGCTCTGTTCCAGTGAGTACCGCCTCGGACGCACCCGAGTCGGTCCCATCGCCATTTCCTCCAACAAAGCCATTTCCAGCAGGATTCGAGCCCTCACACGCCATGGAGAGAAGAACAAGGCAGAGGAAAGGTTGTCGCAGTGCTACCATGCTCTTGAGATACCCTAATTCCATGGAGTTCGCCCATGCTCTTGCCTGCTCTTGAAACCGATACACTTCTCTCCGTGGCCCACTTCTCGGCTTCTGCCACCGATGAGGCCCGTGTTGTGGCCGCGGTTTTAGGTGTTCTGCTGCTCCTCTGGGGTCCCCGATCCAAACGCCTGGTCTCAGCCGCTCCCGGTATTCTCTTGGGAGCGCTCTTGGCCGCCAGTTTTCTGGCCGACCAGAATCCTTCCACGCAAGCCATGGGCGCTGGCGCCGCCGGCCTGGTGGGCGGATTTTTAGCCCTGATGCTTCAGGCCACAGCACTTCGGCTCGCGGGTGCTCTCGTGGGCGCAGTCGCCGCAGCCTCTGCCTACCCGCTCATCGACACCGCGCCCTTGCCGTGGTGGGTCCCCATCAGCGGCGCAGTCGTCGGCCTGTTGGTGGTGCCGCGAATGTTTCGCTCGAATCTCAACCTGCTCAGTCCTGTTTTTGGAGCCATATGCTTGTGCTTCGCTGCCAACCTCGAGGAGGACCAGCAGCTCTACGCACTGATCGGGTTCAGCCTGCTGGGCTACGCGGTCCAAGCCGGACTGGCCCGTCGGGGCACCCGGGTGGACAGCGAGACCTAAGAATCCGTGACGAGCGCCAAGTAGGGGGGAGCCGGGTTGTTGCAGGTAAAGCAGCGCAGGGCAACCAGCCAGATGCTGCTTGTGTCAAATCCTGAAAAGGCCTCACCGTCGGCGTTGGTGGCCTCCGCAAGGGCCAGACTGCTGCGTCCCTCGATGTCCGCTGTCCACAGCTCGTCAGCCAGCTGGTCCACCTTCAAAAAATCCCCCTCCAAGTCCTCCAACGTCTTGTTGTCATAGCGACCGATCATGAGGCCATCGAACTTGTTGATGGGAAACACTCCGCAGTCCGTTGGGACCTCGAGTTCCGCCCAGTCGAGTTCCGTGGTGTCCAGAGGAAGACGGTTTCCCGCATCGAGGTCCACCTGAAAATCAATCTGAGAACTCTGGTTGGTGACGGGTACGAAGCTGTTTTCAGACGTGTTGCTTGGCGCAATAAAGGACGACATGCGGACCCCAGCCATGCCTTCGGTGTAGACGCTCATCAAAAAGGTACCCATGTCTTCTTGGAACTGCTCTGCAGGGTCCACGTTGTAGCCAATCAACTGGAAATCGGAGAGCATCGCCTGAGTAGCCGTGTCCGAGGGAAAGACCTCCACAACACCTGTGACATCCTTCTGTTTGAGACAGTCCTTGGCAGCCAAATCGAGCACTTCTGCCTGTGTCAGGTCCTCAAAGCGCACGATCATGAGCTGATCGACCTCGCTTGACTGGATGTCTTTGCTGAGTTGGTCCACCGAAAGCTCCGACCAATCCACGACAGCGTCCAGGCCTGCCGCGATCTCCTGGACCTCCACCTCGAGCGTGCTGGAAAAGTCGTAATTCTGGTCTGGGGACAGGAGGACCGTGCCCTCCCTCGGCCCACAAGCCACCAGCAAGACAGACGCTGCAGCCATCGCTCGGAATGTCATCGGTCACCGCCGTCATTGTAGAGAGAACGAACGAAGCTCCAGTGCCCTGGGAAGGTTCCTGTTGCGGTGTACACTCGCCAGACGGGCTGGCCTTCCGGGGTCACCTCCTCGACAATCCCGGTGGAACCGAAATTCATCAGGACGTTTCCATTGGGCATGCGGGTGGACTCACCCATGACGATGGTGTTGTACCCGAGTTCATAGCCGTATTCCCAGACCACCTCGGCCGTCTTAGCCTCGTCATCGAAGGCCAACTCCACTCCAATGCTGCTTTTTCCTGCACCCCAAAGCGGAGTCGTGAACACCATCAGTGTTCCGGAGTCGGTCCAGTAGCCTGCATGAGGACGCCCCAAAAGACCCTCCTCAACACTGTGGGTGCCGTCCTGGCCAATGGAACGGAGGTGCTCTCCGGTGGTCGCATCAACCTCGATGACGGCCTCCGCATTGGCGAAGCTGATGGTCAGGCTGTTTCGTTCCTCGTTGTAGGACAGGTAGTTGGCATGGGTCCAGTCTATCCCCTGAGGGTAGAACTCATTGTCCCACTGGCGATGCTCCTCGAGGAGAACTCGAGGGTCATCCCAGGTGGAGTAAAGCGGAACAGGACCTGTCCCATCATCGACCATGACGGTGTCCCCGACGACCGGTCCGAATTCATCGGTTTCTCGCACATCAATCGCGAGGTAGGCCAGCACGTTGTTTGGAAGCCACGCGAAAGCATGGTGCCCATTCGGTGTATCGATGGTCTCCAGAACCTCCCCATCCACTCCGACCCGAATCACCTTGCTGTTGTCGACAGCAAAATCCCGGTCGAACGAGTTGTAGGAGAACGAACTCTTGTCGTCCGCGAACACCATCTGTGTCGAGAGATTGGCCCCCTCACCTTCCCGCCACCAGACGATGTTGCCCTCCCGATCCATCACGTAGACTTGGGCCGGGTTTCTTGGGTTGCTTCCTACGAAAAAGCCTTCCTCAAAAAGGCTGCTGTCGAGCGACTCCACCTCCATTGCCGAGAAGGCCGCGGGGAGGTTTTCCGTTCGAAACTCCCAGGAGTCCGATTTGACGGTCTCACCATCAAGAACGCCGACCACCTGGAAGCAGGAGTCGGTGGCCGAGGGAAGCCCCAACAGCAGCGCCTCTCGTTCCGTGCTCTGCTCCGCGGGAGTGGACCACTTCTCGCAGTCACCTGCTGGCCCGAAGTTAATCCAAGACTCCACATCGGCCTCAGTCGTCCAGTTGACACGAATTACGGTTCCGATGTCGGTTCTCTCCCAGCTTACATTTTGAATCTGGCCTCCTCCGTTGGAGGTACACCCCACCAGCAGGCCTCCAAGAAACACAACCTTGGTCATTCCCCTTGCCCTCCTTGAGCGGCTACGGTGTCGTTGAGAAACGTCTCGTATACGAATGCACAATCACGTCGGATTCGGTCTGCGTCAAGACCGAACTTGCCGAGGTCGTATTTATGACCGCTCTTTCGAGTTCGTTGGGCCTCGGCATCCGCCTTGAGCTGCGCAGCGAGCTCCTCGCTCGGTGCTTCTCCCAGGAAGGTGTGCATTTCTGTCATCAGCGCCTCGTAGTCGCCCATGAGGCGTGGGTATGGGCAGAGAAACACCTTGTCACGGTCAATTCGCTCCGATGTCCAGTCGTCATGAAACCCGCGGTAGAGATCCACCAATCCCTGATAGAGCCGCTCCAAAAAGCGCTCACGCAAGGCAGGCTCGAGATCCCAGAAACCGAACTTGGCCTGAAGCGGGCCGGACATGAGACTCATCGTGGAGGGGATAACATCCACCGGATCACGAACCATGTAGATGATCCGCGCGTCGGGAAAACGTTCCTGAAACGAAGGCAGTCTCATGCAAAGCGTAAACAGTTTTGCAACCACCCTGTCGGACTTGTGGGCCACCAGGTTGCGGCGCCAGATCGCCTCCATCCAGCCGTAGTCTCGTGCGCTTGTGTCTCGGATTCGAGGGTCGACCAAACTCTTGTGGTCGGCCTCGTCCCAGCTGAGAAAGAACCCGTAAAGGAAAAAGCCGTCGAGATAGCGGAACAAGACGGCAACATCATCCGTCTCCACGGACACCAGTGACGTCTTGTGGGCAGCTGCAACGTGATGCCGGGCCGGACTCAGTTTCTCCATAATCGGAAGAAACGGTTTGATGAGCACCTGAGCCACGAGCGATGAGAACAGCATCCGATAGAGCTGGAAACCGGCGCCCACACCCTGCTTCACCAGACTTCTGTGGAGAAAGGTGGTTCCGCTTCTTGGCGTCCCCACAATCACGACCGGTGACTCCACCTTTTTCGACCAAAGCCGCCAGAAGAAGACGTAATCCAGCAGCATGCCGACGAACATCAAGGTTCGCAGGATGCAAAAGAGCAAAAAACTGAAAACCGGACTCAGCCAAGTGCCAAAAGTCCGGCCCAGAACGCCATAAGTAAGCGCTACTCGCTTGATCACAAGCCCCCCTCAGGGCGGGGGTCTACTCAGCCCGAACGTAGGGTACGAGTGCGAGGTGCCGCGCACGCTTGATCGCGGTGGTGAGCTCACGCTGCTGCTTTGCAGAGAGCCCCGTCAGGCGACGCGGGAGGATCTTTCCGCCCTCGGTGAGGTACTTGCGAAGACCATCGGCGTCTTTGTAGTTGATTTTGACAGGTGTGCTGCGTCCAGAACGACGGTTAGACATTTGATTTCTCCAAGGCCGCCCACTTAGCGCGGACCGTACTGCCGTGCAAGGCCAAAATACTTGCTGCTCGGCTTAGTCTTCGAGGGAGTCCCGTAGACCCCGGAATGCTTGCCGCCACGTCTTTGCCCACACTTGACGACGCTCCTCGTCCTCCAGGACTCCGCCTCCCGAGTGGACCAAGGAAAGACGCGTCTCTTCCCCGTCACGAGCAATGTTGAACGTCAGCGTGGTGCCCTTGGTTTCTGCCTTGCCAATGTTGTCCCAGCAGATTTCCAAACGGGAAGTTGGCCGGAAGGTGTGGATAAAGCCCACCTCACTCACCGGTTCTCCCTCGTCGTCCTCACTGACGAACTCCACACGACCACCCTTTCGAGCGTCCAAACGCGCATCGTCGGCGTAAAACGAGGTCCACCCCTCCGCAGTCGTCAAAACACGCCAGACCACACGTGGGCTGACAGCGATATTGATTTGTTCACGAATCGCAGCCAAAAAGCGCCTCCGGGCCCTCTCTAATCCAATTCAACCCGCTTGACCATTCCCGCTCGCGAGCCAAACGAGAATCGTGTAGATTCCTGCCATGATCCTGCCGCTTCTTTTGGCCTGTACTGGCAACTCGGACTCCCCGACGGAACCCCCACCCGACGAACCACTCAGCAGACCACAAACGGTAAGCAGTCCCCAGCTCGGGGATGCCTTTGGGTTTTCATTGGATGCTTCCGGCTCCCTGCTGGTCGGGGCCCCGGAGGGAATCCTGGGGAGGGTCTACGAGGTCCATGGCACGGCCTTGGAGATGGTTTTTGAGGAAGAAGAGTTCGGGGCCGCAGGCTTTTCCGTAGCCAGGGACAGCTCCGGCTCACCTTACATTGGTGCACCCCTCGCCGACGGTGGCCGAGGAATTTTGTATCGCGATGGAGCAATTTTCAAAGAGGGCACCCGCGCTCTTGGAGCCCATGTTCAGTTCTCCAATGGGCAGGTTTTGGTTTCGGAGAGCAAAGCGTATTGGGTGAACGACGAGGTCTTGGAGTTGCCAAACCGCTTGTCCAGCTCAGCAGTTTGGAATGGTGAGTGGATCATCGGTTCAGCCACAGGTCCGAGTGCATTGCACCAGGGTCAAACCACGTGGAGCCGAAAAGAAAACGGCGATCTTGCCGGCTTTGCAGTGTGCGCAGCGAATTTTGACAATGACCCCGAGCAAGAGCTGGCCATTGGGGCTCCGGGGATTGGGAAGGTCGGTCTGATCGATCCCGGAGAACGCCTCGATCAAGCCTCTTGGTTTGGACCGGGTCACGGTCGATTTGGACACTCAATCGCCTGCGAAGACGGCCTTCTTCTGGTTGGGGCTCCGACCTATGGCGCCAATCTCGCTGGAGCAGCGTGGCTCCTGGAGAAACCCTTTGAGGAGGGGGCGAACGATGACCCGTTTCACAACGGGACCCCATGGCAGCAGGCCGGTTTTGCCGTAGAAGTCTCCCGCGAACTCTTCGCAGTAGGCGCCCCAGGGAATGCCCACACGCCAGGAAGCGTCACCCTCTGGCGTCGCTGATCAGGTCTGGATTCGGGCGTTCTGTGAATACGTAAACAGGCACACCAAGGCCACAAAGATGTAGCCCGTGAGGAGTGCATAAACGCCAATGGTTACCGAAGTGACCAACGAGCACTGCTTTGTGAGGCGTCTCGCTCGGCGCGCTGGCATCTTCAGGGCAAGGGCATGCCAGAGGACCTGTCCGCCATCCAATGGATACATGGGCAGAAGATTGAAGGCCGACCAAAACAGGTTGATGACAATCATCAGTTGGAATCCAATTTTTGTCAGCGGGTGGCTCTCAGGAGTGATGGCCACCTGGGCTATCGCCAGGAACACCAATCCGAGCAGAAAACCCGCGAACGGTCCTGAGAGGCTCACCACAACCCCTTGTCGATTCGACGGTCTCTTGGAGAACTGGGTCAATCCACCAAAGCCGTGCAGAACGATGTGGACGGGACCGAGCCCCATGCTTCGAGCCACCAAGGCGTGGCCGAGCTCATGGACAAGAATGGAGACGATGATGACCGCCAAGGCCATCATGGCAATGCTGATGCCCATGCGTCCCTGTCCGCCATAGAGCAGTCCCAAGAGCGCCACCAGAACGAGCGCGGAGGGGTCGATCCGTAGGGGAAACCAAAACACATTGAACTGCCCGGCAGTCATCGCCCAACCTCCTCCAAGGTTTCAGCCGCCTCAATGCCGGCGTTA